>JAKSPP010000005.1 GCA_024404735.1 Oscillospiraceae bacterium
TGTGACGGAGCAAACTTCGATGCTCACAACCATTAGCAAGCAGAAAACGAAAAGCATATATTTTGCTGTTTTTAGTTTCATACCGACACCTCTGCAAATTCCAGTTTTTTAATCGTCCAATCTTTCACCGCAAAATTGACAGAAAGCACCTTCGTTTCTGCCTAACTGTTTTCCGCAATGGGGACATTTATTCCATAAAAAATGAGGAATCAGGCTGGACAACATCATAATAATTCCGATATAGCCAAACAAATTCCATAAATAACCCAAAAGGGCTATCACGAATCCTGCAATCAAAAGTGTATTCCTTAGTTTTTGAGCTTTCTTTAACGGCATTTTCACGTCTCCATCAAATTCTTCATTCGTTGCTGCTTTTGATCATCCAAATGATAGATGCCTAATACCTTCTCATGATTGAAAAAAGCGCGTTTGATTTTCACTCTGTCTCCAATAACAAATTCAACATCGTCAGATATGTAGGTGCGATAGTCATTTATACCAACCACCTTTTTTCCACCATCAATAGCGACAATAACAGCATCATCAACAAAATCTTTTATAGTTCCTTTTTCAGGTATGTTTCCAAATATGGTAAGCAAAAGAAGTCCGAATATAATCCCCGCAATTATTGATATAGTTTTCTTTTTCATAACTTAACGCCTCAGAGTCAAATAATAATTTATCTTAATTAAAATAAATTCCATTCCAAATATGTATCAGGGGCTTCATCGTGAGTAAGGTAATAGTTTTTGTTTCCAATCTTAATTGTACTCAGTCCATTTTCAACCGATGTCCCATCTGAATACTCAATTCGTACCAACACACTGTTACTCCCTGGTGCAAGAGTACGGTCAGCCTTTTCTCCTATTCTAAACGTATCAAGCCACTCAACATACTCTGACAATTCCTCTGGTGGCACTTCAACCCAATCATTTGGTCCTCCCTTAAAACTGATTTTGCTTATATTATTAGTTTCAAACGGCTTATCAGGAATAGATTTTGCCCCACAACCAACTAATGAGAGCGCCAGCACAAGGCAAAGCACTATTGTTATCATTTTCTTCATTGCCATTACCTCCGCATAAAATTAAGAGTTGTTCTTCTATTAAGATTATAGCATATCCGTCAACTCTAACCATTTTATATATTTTACTTTACTATTATCCGCTTGACTCCGGCAAAGACTTTCATTCAATCTAAATGTATATTATTCAATGCTTTCACCTGGACACACTATAAAGAACTGGGATTGGACATAACACTTTGCATATTGTATCACCTGCAAATCAGAACCGGTATTCCGTATATATTGCCTTGACAAATTCACTCAAAAAATGTAAACTCATCGAAATGTACAATTAAAACCTGTGAGGGTAAAAATGAGTAATAGAAATAAGCGGGTGGAAAAAGCCTTAAGGGCAGCTTTTCCCGCATCCTTTCCCGTGTTAACGGGCTTTTTTGTTCTTGGCCTTGCCTATGGCCTTCTTATGAGCAGTAAGGGCTATGGGCCTCTCTGGATTCTTCTGTACTCCTCGGTGTGCTTCTGCGGAAGCATGCAGTTTGCGGCAATTCCGTTTATGATAGGGGAATTCCGTCCCCTTTATGTCCTGCTTCTAAGTATTATGGTCAATGCCAGACACCTTTTCTACGGTATCTCAATGCTGGAAAAGTACAAGGGAACGGGCAAGCTCAAGCCCTTCCTCATTTACTGCATGTGCGATGAAACCTTCGCCATCAACTCATCAAGCAGCATTCCCGATGATACCGATGCATCCTTTTTCTATTTCTTCGTAACTCTTTTTGACTGGCTTTACTGGATTATTGCGGGCGTTCTCGGTGGCCTTATAGGTCAGCTTATCAAGATTAATACAACAGGCCTGGATTTTGCCCTTACGGCTCTTTTTGTGGTTCTCTTTATAGAGCAGCTCAAAAGCCGTAAGAATGCAATCTGCGGTGTTGCCGGTGTTGTTGCCGCCGCCGCTGCGCTTTTTGTTTTCGGCGGAGATAAATTCGTAATTCCCGCTATGCTCGTTATCCTTGCAATTCTTCTCGGAGGGAGGAAAAAGCTATGCGATTAAATGCTCTTCAGGCTGTGATTATAGCCCTGATGGTTGCTCTCGGTACAGTTCTTACAAGAGCCCTTCCCTTCGTTCTCTTCCCGGAGGGAAAGAAAAAGCCTCAGATTATATCATACCTTGCTGGAACCATTCCCGCTGCCATGATGGGACTTCTGGTTGTGTACTGTCTTAAGGGAATAAGCCTTAAGTCCTCTCCCTACGGAGTGCCGGAGCTTATTGCCATTGCGGTAACCGCCGGCCTTCATATATGGAGGAAGAACGTGCTTCTCTCCATCGTTGCGGGAACTCTTCTTTATATGCTTCTTGTTCAGCTTGTTTTCGTATGATAAAAAATAAATAAAAACAGACTGCATTGCTTCCCGGAAGCTGCAGTCTGTTTTTTGTTTCTTATCGGTTTAAGCCCGGCGCTTTTTTCAGCGAACGCCGGGGACCCAGGTTTCGCCTCTGTCGGTGTGACCCCATTTTTCGAACATATCCTGATAGAAGGTGGGGCGGGCATAGTCATTTCTTATATCGTAGGTCAGCTGCTTGTAGCCGAAGCCCTTTTTGTGAAGGTCTCTGGCCGACTCGATAAAATCACCCAGACGCTCAATGCTGAGGGTATACATAAGCTCGTCCTCATCGCAGAGGCTGCGCTCATACTCGCCGGCATCGGGAATGGATACCTTGTAATCCATAGTTCCGTTGAGAACGGGAGCAAGGGCAGCTCCGCATGAATCGCAGGTGTCAAATGAGGAGCCTGTGATATTTCCGGAATGCCACTTGGATGCCATTAAAAACTGGCGCAGCTGTCCGGCCTTGCAGTAGAGCATAATTGCATCGGGAACAAATGTGCAGCTTTCAAGAGGGGCAATTGCAATGCCTTCCTTTGCCTTGTCCTCATCAATATAGGGAAATTCCTCGTGGAAGTGTCTGTAGCTTACCTCGGGGTCACGGATGAAATATCCGCTTCCAACTCTTTTCTCGTCCTCGGGAGTAATGGGGCCCTGCCTGAAGTTTATAACGGGCCAGAGACACCAGTTGTCTTCGATGAAGGTAACAAGGTGATTTCTTGTTCTGCGCACAAAGCTCAGGGCCTGACAGAGGGCATAATGCTTTCCGGAGGAGCTGGGCTGAACGCACTTTTCGGGGATTTCATCCCTGTTAACAAGCTTTATTGCAAGAGGGGCCGTTCTGAGGGCATACAGATTTTCAAGCTCTTTTCCGATTTCGTGGATTTCGTTTAAGCTTAAAGACATATTATCAGTCCTTTCCCTTTTTTTCTTCTTTTTTATTCTCTTCTTTTCCTATTATAGTGCCGTCCTCCGCAAGGCGCTTACCCTCAAGAAGAATGAGCTTCTCGGCAAGGAGTCTTGAAAAGCCGCTAATAATTGCGCATGCGGAAATGAGGTCACTGGTTTTATATACGGAAAGCTCCGACTCTTCCTGCTTGTGGTCAAGAATGGGGCCTGCAACCAGTTTTACGTGACTGTTGAAATATCTCGATGCTATGCTGTGCCTTTTTACATAGTCGGAGTATATCTGCTCAAGCTCGGCCTCGGATATGTTCATGGGAATCATTGTCTGAAGAGTGGGAATTGACAGGCACTGCTTCAGAGTACAAATCATTATAAGATAAGCGATATGAGTCCTGTAATAGCGCTTGCTCTTGGGCTCGGGCATAATCTTCTTTCTGACATAGTTGTTTATGGTTGCGCTTGTAATAAACTGCTCCTCCTTAAGCTCCGGGGGAAGGTAGTCCAGATATTGCTTCAGAAGTGCGATGACCTGTTCCATATAAAGCCCGATATCGGGAATCTCGGCCCAGGTGGGTAAACGGTAATTCTCCAGATATTTTTCCCATCTGCGAAGCTTGGTCGCGATGAGCTTCTTGTCGTATTCCATAACTTTCCTCCTGAAAGACAGGTTGAATATATGGACATATTATACACAAGAGTGATCTATTGTTCAAGTATTTATTTCTATTTGTCTATTGACTTAATATTAAATAAAGGCTATAATAATCCAAGAGATTAGATGCGCTTGTATATATAATGGCGTGGATTTGTCACGCAAATTATATCCTGCAGACGCTCGAATTATCTGACATAATATATGAAATTTTTATTTTACCGGAGGAAACCAAAATGATTTTCAATGCAATTGCAGAGCTTATTGCCGAAAGAAACGAGATTGATGTAGCCGAGATTAAGCCCGAGACCAAGTTCTCCGACCTTGGCATCGATTCTCTTGACACCGTAGAGCTCCTTACCAACCTCGAGGATAAAATCGATATGGAAATCGAGCTTGAGGAGAAGGTTGAAACCGTCGGTGAGCTTGCTGCTTACATCGACGCAAAGATGAAGGAAAACGCATGATTAAGTCCGATATCTGCGAGCTTCTTGGCATAAAGTACCCTGTCTTTCAGGGCGGTATGGCCTGGATAGCCGACGGAAAACTGGCCGCAGCCGTTTCAAACGGCGGCGGTCTCGGTATTATTGCGGCAGGAAACGGCTCAGGAGAAAGAGTCCGTAATGAGATAAAAATCGCAAAGAGTCTTACGGACAAGCCCTTTGGCGTAAACATTATGCTCATGAGCCCTCATGCCGATGAAGTGGCCGAGGTAGTCAGAGAGGAGAAGGTGGCCGTTGTCACAACGGGCGCAGGCAACCCCTCCAAATATATGCAGGGCTGGAAGGATGCGGGCATTCACGTTATTCCCGTTGTCCCCTCCGTTGCAATGGCAAAGATTATGACAAGGCTCGGTGCTTCGGCCCTTATTGCAGAGGGCGGCGAAAGCGGAGGCCATGTGGGTGAACTCACCACAATGGTTCTTGTTCCTCTTGTCCGTGATGCAACGTCTCTTCCCGTAATAGCCGCCGGCGGTATTGCAGACGGCAGGGGAGTTGCCGCCGCATTTATGCTCGGTGCCTGCGGAGTTCAGCTCGGAACCCGCTTCTTAAGCGCCGAGGAGTGCACAATCCATCCCACATACAGAGAGAAAATACTCAAGGTCGGTGACCTTGCCACAATGGTAACAGGCAAGCGCCTGGGCCACCCTGTAAGAAGCCTTCGCACAAACTTCGTCAGAGAGTATGCAAAGATGGAGTTTTCAGGAATGAGCGATGAGGAGCTCTCCGGAAAGGCAGAGGGTGCCTTCCGTATTGCCGTTCAGGAGGGCGATTCCGAAAAGGGCTGCTTCCTTGCAGGCCAGTGTGCGGCTATGGTAAAAAAGGTTCAGCCTGCCGCCGAAATAGTCCGTGAAATTATGGAAGAGGCAGAGCCTATTCTAAGAGGTGCATCCGCATGGGTAAAATAGCATTCGTATTTGCGGGACAGGGCGCACAGAAGTCCGGTATGGGAAAGAGCCTTGCCGCTGCTTCTCCCGCCGCTTCCGGGGTCTTTTCTCTTGCAGATTCAATTCGCCCGGGAACCTCCGCCTGTTGCTTTGAGGGCACAGCCGAGGAGCTTAAGGAGACAAAAAATACCCAGCCCTGCCTCTACACAGTTGAAATGGCTGCTGCCGCTGCACTTTCCGAGGCAGGAATCAGGGCCGATATGACGGCGGGCTTTTCTCTGGGAGAGCTTTCCGCTTTTGCCTACGCCGGAGTCTTCTCCGTAGCCGAGGGCCTTTCTCTTGTTATGAAGAGAGCCGAGCTTATGCAGGAGGCTTCTCTTGAGAGCAAAACCTCAATGATGGCTGTTCTGAAGCTCACAAATGAGCAGGTTTCCGAGGTTGCATCCGCCTTTAATAATGTTTATCCCGTTAACTTCAACTGCCCCGGACAGGTTTCCGTATCCGGTGCGGAGGAGGAAATGCAGGAGTTTAAGAAGGCCGTATCCGCTGCAGGAGGAAAAGCAATCCCCCTCAAGGTAAGCGGTGCCTTCCATTCTCCCTATATGAGCAAGGCCGCCGCAAGCTTTAAGTGCGCACTTGAGGCATCGGAGCTTAAAGCCCCCGACCTTCCCATTTACTCCAATTACAGCGGAGAAAAATACGGTGAGGATGTTCTCTCCTCCCTTGCCCCCCAGATAGACCATCCCGTTTACTGGGAGAAGATAGTGAGAAATATGATTAATGAGGGTGTCGATACCTTCATTGAGCTCGGTCCCGGCAATACACTCTGCGGTCTTATAGGAAAAACGGACTCTACCGTAAAAACCTATGCGGTATGCGAGGCAGAGAACCTTGAGAAGGTAATAAGGGAGGCTAAAGGCGTATGAGCGAAAGACAGATTGCCCTTGTAACGGGCGGCTCCAGAGGCCTTGGCGCCGCTATTTCCCTTAAGCTTGCTTCAATGGGAATGGATGTTGCCGTCTTCTATGCGGGAAACCGTGAGATGGCAGAGGAGGTATGCAGACGCTGCACCGAAGAGTACGGCGTTACGGCAAAGGCCTATCTCTGCGATGTGTCCGACTTTGAGGCATCAAAGCAGGCTGTTTCCGAGGTTAAGAAGGATTTCGGAACGGTTAACATCCTTGTAAATAATGCGGGAATCACCCGCGACGGCCTTATCGCCACCATGAAGGAGGCCGATTTTGATGCCGTTATGGATACAAACCTCAAGGGCGCATTCAATATGATTCGCCATTGCTGTTCCTTTTTCATCCGCAATAAGGGCGGCAGAATAATAAATCTCAGTTCCGTTGCGGGTATTATGGGTAACCCGGGGCAGAGCTCATATGCAGCCTCCAAGGCCGGAATAATCGGTCTTACAAAATCCGTTGCCCGTGAGCTTGCTCCCAAGGGAGTTACCTGCAATGCGGTTGCACCGGGCTTTATCGATACGGATATGACCAAAAAGCTGTCACTCAGTCCCGAATATATTTCCTCGGCAATCCCTCTTAAGAGAGTCGGTTCTCCCGAGGATGTAGCCGACGCCGTTGCATTTCTTGCAGGCGCTTCCTATATAACGGGAGAAGTGCTCAGGGTTGACGGCGGAATCGCAATGTAACACAGAACTATTGTTTTTTTCGGAGAAGTGATTTCATGAACGAAGAAAATATCAGAAAATATGCAAAGCTTATGGCAGAGCTCGGCCTCACAGGTATCGAGATAACAGAGGATAACCGTATGATACGCCTTGAAAGAAATGCGGTTTCCTCCATGTTTTCATATGCTCCCGGGGCATCTGCTCCGGTAATGCAGGAGCCTCGTGAGGAAAAGGCCGCTCCGGCGGCATCACTTTACGAGGTTCGTTCTCCTATGGTCGGTGTATATTACTCTGCTCCTGCCGAAAATGCCGAAACCTATGTAAGAGTAGGGGATAAGGTTAAAAAGGGAGATACCCTCTGCATAATAGAGGCTATGAAGCTTATGAATGAGGTCGTTGCAGAGCGTGACGGCGTTGTAGAGGAAATTTGCGTCGGAAACGGACAGGTCGTTGAATACGGCACGGTTCTTTTCCGCCTCGGAGGTGAATAAGATGGACATTGAAGAAATCAAGAAAATCCTCCCTCACAGGGATAATATGCTGCTTCTTGACGAAGTAACAAGGGATGAGGAGTATGCCTGCGGAAGGTTTCTTATAAGAGATGATGCATGGTTTCTCAAGGGACATTTCCCCGATGAGCCCATCGTTCCCGGGGTAATTGAGTGCGAAATCCTCGCCCAGTCTGTCTGTGTTCTTCTCGCAGACGAGATTGATGACGATAAAATACCCATGTACACGGGCCTTGATAAGGTTCGCTTCCGTTCCCCCGTTCGTCCGGGAGACGTATTTGAAACAAGATGCCGCTTAAAGCGTTCCAAGCCCCCATTCTATTTTGCCGAGGGCAAGGGCTACGTCGGCGACAGACTTTGTGTTGAGGCAGAGTTTTCCTTTGCCATTACGGAGAAAAAATAAATGTTCTCAAAAATTCTTATTGCAAATCGCGGCGAAATTGCCGTGCGCATAATAAGAGCCTGCAAGGAGATGGGCATAGCTTCCGTTGCGGTATACTCCGAGGCGGACAGAGATGCCCTTCACAGGGCTCTTGCGGATGAGAGCTACTGCATAGGCCCGGCCTCGGCTGCGGAAAGCTATCTCTCCGCAGAAAAGCTTATTTCCACCGCACTTGTATCCGGGGCACAGGCTATTCATCCCGGCTACGGTTTCCTTTCCGAGAGTGCGGATTTTGCAAAGCTCTGCAGAAAAAACGGCCTTGTATTCATCGGCCCGGAGCCCGGACTTATGGAGACCATAGGCGATAAAACCAAGGTCAAGGCAATCTTCGGTAAGGCGGGTCTTTCCGTCATTCCGGGTACGGATGCCCTTGCCTCGGCAGATGAGGCTGTTTGCGAGGCAGAAAAAATCGGATACCCCGTTATGCTGAAGGCCGTTTCCGGCGGTGGCGGCAGAGGCATCAGGGTTATCTCCTCAAGTGAGGAGCTTAAAAACGAATATCCTCTTGCTGTTTCCGAGGCGGAAAAAGCCTTCGGAGACGGTAGTGTTTATATTGAAAAGTATGTTTACCCCGCCCGCCATGTTGAGGTTCAGATTCTGGCAGATGAATTCGGAAATGTGGCCTCCCTTGGTGAGAGAGACTGCTCCATTCAGCGCAAGCATCAGAAGCTTATAGAAGAAACACCCTGTCCGGGGGTAAATCCCGAGCAGCGCCGGGTGCTTCTTGAGGCAGCGAGAAAGGCAGTGGCGGCAATAGATTACACGGGTGTCGGCACTCTTGAATTTCTCCTCGACCGTGAAGGAAACTTCTGGTTTATGGAGATGAATGTAAGACTTCAGGTTGAGCACTGCGTAACCGAGATGCTGACGGGTATAGACCTTGTTAAGTGGCAGATAAGAACCGCTGCGGGTGTGCCCATAGATTTCAGACAGGACAAAATCCGAATGAAGGGCGCCTCCATCGAGTGCAGAATCAATGCACTTTCGTCGGGAAAGCTTGAGTCTCTCCATGTCCCCGGAGGACATCAGGTCCGTTTCGATTCCTGGCTTGCCCCGGGTGCAAAGATAAGCCCCTATTACGATCCCCTTCTGGGAAAGCTTATAGTCTATGCCGCTGCCCGCGACGAGGCAGTCAGAAAAATGAAGGCAGCCCTGTGCGAACTGATTATTTCGGGTATTCCCACAAATATTGAGGAGCAGCTTAATATAGTCTCCTCTCCGGAGTTTTCCTCCGGAAATTATGACCTTACCACTATGGAAGGACGGTAAAGGCAAAAAATGCTTGGCTTTTTATTCCAACCGAAAAACGAGCTTGAAAAGGGCGGCAGAGAGAATCTCCCTGTGGGTGCAGATGAGCAGGAGCCCGAAAAAACCTGCCCCAACTGTCACAAGTCGACCCCTGTCAGTCAGATTTGGGATAACAGAAATGTATGCTCCTGCGGTTATCATTTCAGAATGAATGCCCGTCAGCGTATCGGAATGATTTGCGATGAGGGCAGCTTCACGGAACTTTTCGAGGACGTTAAGACCTTAGACCCCATTTCATTTCCGGGCTATGCGAAGAAGCTTGAAACAACCCGTGCCTCCGGCAAGGAGGACGAGGCTGTTGTCTGCGGTATCGGCAGAATAGGCTCAAATCCTTGCGGAATTTTCGTAATGGAGCCCTATTTTATGATGGGCAGTATGGGTACAGCCGTAGGCGAGCGCATTACAAGGCTTTTTGAATATGCTCTCAAAAAGAGACTTCCCGTTGTGGGCTTTACCGTTTCCGGAGGCGCCCGTATGCAGGAGGGACTCTTCTCTCTTATGCAGATGGCAAAGACCTCCGGCGCCGTTAAAAGACATTCCGATGCCGGACTTTTCTACCTCACGGTAATAACAGACCCCACAACAGGCGGTGTTACCGCTTCTTTTGCAATGGAGGGAGATGTTATTATTGCGGAGCCCGGTGCAACAATAGGCTTTGCAGGTGCGAGAGTAATAGAGCAGACCACCAGAAAGCCCCTTCCCAAGGGCTTTCAGACCTCCGAGTTCCTCCTTGAACACGGGTTTATCGATGCAATTGTATCCAGAAAAGAGCAGAAGGAAGCGATAGCAATGCTTCTTATGATGCACAGAGAGGAGAATTGCATATGACAGAAGCGTTTGAAAAAGTAAAGATTGCCAGAAGCAACAAGCGCCCCACGGCTTCGGATTATATTTCCAATATTTTTACGGATTTCTTTGAGCTCCACGGAGACAGAAGATTTTCCGATGACGGAGCCATAATAGGCGGAATAGCCCTTCTTGAGGGCAGGCCCGTAACGGTAATCGGAATCGAAAAGGGACATAGCCTCAAGGAGAGGGTTAAGCACGCCTTCGGTTCTCCAAACCCCGAGGGCTACAGAAAGGCTCTCAGACTTATGAAGCAGGCGGAAAAATTCTCAAGGCCTGTTATCTGCTTTGTGGATACCTC
Source organism: Oscillospiraceae bacterium (assembly GCA_024404735.1). Lineage (GTDB taxonomy): Bacteria > Bacillota > Clostridia > Oscillospirales > Oscillospiraceae > JAKSPP01. The sequence continues at coordinate 10,398 of JAKSPP010000005.1, forward strand.
CGGCGCATTCTGCGGAATCGGTGCCGAAGAAAGAGGTCAGGGTCAGGCAATTGCCGAGTGCCTTATGGAAATGATGACCCTTAAAACTCCCACAATTTCCATTGTTATCGGCGAAGGCGGAAGCGGAGGCGCTCTTGCCCTTTCGGTATCCAACAGAGTCTGGATGCTTGAAAATTCCATTTATTCCGTCATTTCTCCGGAGGGCTGTGCAAGCATTCTGTGGAAGGATTCTTCCAAGGCGGAGCTTGCCGCCGAAAGTCTCAGGCTGACTGCGGCCGATTCACTTGAGGGCGGCCTTGTTGAGGAAATAATATCCGAGAATAATCTCGGAAGCGATACATTCTATGCAGGTCTTAAGGAAAAGCTCGTTAATGAGCTTATTGTTCTTTCTTCTGTTTCAAAGGAAGAACTGACGGAAAACAGATATCTTCGTTTCAGGGCAATCGGCTCTGGGAAAAAATCGGAGGATTGATTTATGAGAAGAGTAGTTGTAACCGGAATGGGCGTAATAAGCCCTCTCGGAAATGATATTGCATCCTTCTGGGATAATATTAAGGCGGGTGAGTGCGGAATCGGTCCCATTACACGCTTTGACACAACAGATTACAAGGTAAAGCTTGCCGCAGAGGTCAGAGACTTTGACCCCAGAGCTTTTATGGATAAGCTTGATGTCCAGCACAGTGATATTTATACTCAGTTTGCCATTGCCGCTGCAGTACAGGCAGTGGAGGCTTCCGGAATCATCGGTACCCTTGAGCCCGAGCGCATCGGCGTTTATATAGGCTCCGGAATAGGAGGAATCTCCACCTTTATGGAGGAGCATAAAAAGCTTCTTGAAAGCGGACCCCGTAAGGTTTCTCCCTTCTTCATTCCCATGATGATTGCGAATATGGCTTCTGCAATGGTTGCCATCCGTTATAACTGCAGGGGCTCGGCACTTCCCATGGTATCCGCCTGTGCCTCCGGCTCAAACGCAATCGGTGAGGCAATGCGTCTTATCCGCCACGGCTATGCCGATGCAATGATAGCAGGCGGCGCCGAGGCAACCGTTAACGAGATATCCGCCGCAGGCTTTTCCAGAATGAAGGCTCTGTCAACCTCGGAGGACCCCCTTGCCGCTTCTCTGCCCTTTGACGCAAGAAGAGGGGGCTTTGTTATGGGCGAGGGTGCCGGAATGCTTGTTCTTGAGGAGTATGAGCATGCGCTTGCCCGCAACGCAACCATTTATGCGGAGCTCTGCGGATATGGCACAACCTGTGATGCATACCATATGACCTCTCCCCATCCCGAGGCCGAGATGGGCGCAAAGGCAATTGCCGATGCTTTCCGTGAGGCAGGAATGGATACCGATAAGATTTACTATAATGCCCACGGAACAGGCACGGCTATGAACGATAAGTGCGAAACAATAGCGGTTAAAAAGGCCTTCGGTGAGGAAAGGGCAAGAAAGATTATGATTTCCTCCACCAAGTCCATGACAGGCCATATGCTGGGTGCAGCGGGCGCGGCAGAGGCAATCGTCTGCGTAAAGGCTCTTCTTGAGGGAATTGTACCTCCCACAATAGGACTTACCCAGCCCGATCCCGACTGTGACCTTAACTATGTGCCCCTAAAGGCACAGAATGCCGATATAGAGCTTTGCATTTCCACTTCTCTCGGCTTCGGTGGTCATAACGCCTCCCTTGCCTTTAAGAAAGTGTGAAAAGTATGGGGCTTTCTAAGAAAATTTATATAACCGGAATGGGGGCAGTTACTCCCGTCGGCATAGGTGTCGATAATTTCCTTGCCGGTCTTCGCTCCGGAAAATGCGGAATTACTCCAATTGAGGGGCTCGGCGATTCAATGCCCCCCTGCTTTGCGGGGCAGATACGTGACTATAATCCCAGAGATTATCTTCCCATGCGTCTGGTTCAGGACCTTGAGCCTTTTATGCAGTATGCCTTTATTGCCGCCGGGGAGGCTTTTGCTCAGTCCGGCCTCGTTGAAAACAGCTCCCGTACGGGAGTAATTATGGGTACAGCCTTGGGCGGAATTTCGACAATCGGCGATACTGCCGTAAAATACGCTTCTGCGGGAAAATCCGCAGGTCCCAAGTTCCTTACAAAGGCAATGGGAAATATAGCCGCAGCTCAGTTTGCGATAGCAAAGGGGCTTCGCGGCCCCAGTATGACGGTTTCAACGGCCTGCTCATCCGGCGGTGATGCCGTTTCACTTGCTGCACTTATGCTCCTTTCGGGGGCTGCGGATGCAATGGTCGTAATGGCGGGAGAGGCCGCAATCTGCCCCACAATGATTCAGAGCCTTCTCAAAACAGGCGCTCTTTCTAAAACGGGCGATTGTCGTCCCTTCGATACGGGCCGAAACGGCTTTGTACTGGGAGAAGGCGGCGGAGCTCTTGTTCTTGAAACAGAAGAAAGCGTAAAGGCAAGAGGAATAAAGCCCATAGCCGAGCTTCTCGGCTTTGCCAATAATACCGATGCATATAATCCCGTATCTCCCCATCCTGAGGGAATGGGTGCCTCCGCTTGTATGGAGGCTGCTCTGGAATGTGCGGGTATTTCCCCCGATGCTGTTGATTATATCAATGCCCACGGAACCGCAACCCATATGGGCGATGTTGCCGAGTCTCTTGCAATCGGAAGAGTTTTCGGAGGAAGAGACGTTTTTGTTTCCTCAACCAAGGGCGCAACGGGACATATGATGGGAGCGGGCGGAATTACAGAGCTCATTGCCTGCTGTCTTGCCATAAGGGAAAGTGAAATGCCCGTAAGCCTCGGACTTTCGGATAAGGATCCCGAGTGCCCCATTAACGTGGTAACACCCGAAAACAAGAACAGCAGTGTAAATATTGCAATGTCCAATGCTTTCGGCTTCGGAGGCCAGAATTCCTGCGTAATAGTGGGAAAGACCAATATATAAATTCAGGATGGACTAAATAATGTCATATACATACGATGCAGCAGGCTTTAAGGAAATATTCGAAAAGAGCTTTATATGGATTTCCGGTTTTATGAGGAATGTGTTCAGAAGCCCCGAAAAACCGGCGCTTATCGATCCGATTGCGGAGAAAAGCTATTCCTACAGAGAGCTCAATGCCGATGCAAACCGTCTTGCCGATGCTCTCTCCGAAAGGGGAATGAAATACGGGGATATGGTAATGTACCAGCTGTACAATTCCTATGCCTTTGCTCTTTGCTATATTGCTCCTCAGAAGCTGGGCGGAATAAACTCTCCCGTTAATTTTAATATTTCCGCAGGTGAAACTGCCCGTCTTCTTGAAAGAGACAGACCCTTTGCCTATGTGTATGACATCGAGGTTGCCGCAATGGCAGGGAAAGCTCTGGAGCTTTCCTCCTACAAGCCCACCGTGGTTCTGGCATCGGATTTCAGAGGTAAACGTCCTGCTCTTCCCGAGGGACATATTTTTCTGGAGGAATTTCTTTCAGAAGGTAATCCCGGGGATAAGGATTTCGGCTTTACCCCGAATATGTATGCCGAGGTAACAAGATTCTGTACCTCCGGAACAACAGGTACTCCCAAGGGCGTTCCTCTTAACAATGCAAATGAGGTGCTCTCTGCCCATGATACGATTATGCATTTCGGGCTTTCGGCAAAGGATGTCACAATGAATATGACCCCCTGGTTTCACAGAGGCGGTCTCCATTGCGGAGGTCCTAACGGCACCCTTTATGTGGGCGGAACCGTCGTTGTTATGCGAATGTTTTCTGCAAAGGTAACCTTTGATTGCATAAAAAAATACGGAATAAGCTATCTTATCGGTGTTCCTTCGGCTCTCAAGGCTCTCTCCGACAGACAGGAGAAGCACCCCGAGGATCTGAGCAGACTAAAGGGCATCGTTACAATGGGAAGCCCTCTTGAAAAGGAGGACTGTATGCGATATCAGAGACTGCTTACTCCCAATATCCTCAACGGCTACGGAACAACAGAGACCTTTGTAAATACCTATCTTCGTCCCTATGACCTGCCCGAGATGTCCGGCTTTGCGGGAAGTGCCTGCATTGATGACGATGTCAGGGTTGTAGCCATCTATGAGGACAGAAAGGCCGCCCCCACCGATACCGTCCCCCGTGACAGCCGCAGTGAGGGTGAGGTTATTATCTATTCTCCCTTCAAGTCCGGTCTGTGCTATGCGGATAATCCGGAGATGACACTGGACAAATATAAGGATGGGTGGTATTATACCAAGGATATCGGCGTTTGGGACGAGAACGGATATGTCCGGATACTCGGCCGCAGGGATGATATGATAATCAGTATGGGTGAGAATATTTACCCCGAGCAGCTTGAAGAGGTCATAAAGCAGCATCCGAAGGTATCCGATTGTATGGTTGTCGGAGTGCCGGACCCCTCAAGAGGCCAGACTCCCGCTGCATTTATTATCCGTAAGGACGACAGTCTTACAGTAAAGGAAATCAACAGCTTCCTTTACGACAGCGACAATCTTCCTTCATATATGTGCCCCAGATTCTATTCCTTCGTTTCCTCTCTGCCGTACACACTTACAGGTAAAAAACAGCACCATATTCTCAGGGCAGATGCGGCCCGCGCTCTGGAGGCAGGAGAGCTTCTTCGCCCCTGAGGAAGAAGGAGATATAATTGAGCATAAAAGTAATTACAGACTCTGCATCGGATATCACTCAGAAGGAAGCCGTGGAGCTTGGAATATCGGTTGTTCCCATGACGGTCAGCTTTGGCGGAACTGAGTATGTTGACGGGGTAACTCTTAATCACAGGCAGTTTTTCGAAAAGCTTGTGGAGACGGATGTCCTTCCCACAACCAGTCAGGTAAGTCCCGCTTCCTTCGAGGACGCATTCAGTGAGGCTTCCCGGGACGGCAGTGAGATAATCTGCATAACACTTTCCTCGAAGCTGTCGGGTACATATCAGAGTGCCTGCATTGCCGCAGAGGAGTATCCGAATGTAACTGTTATCGACAGTGAAAATGTATCTGCCGGTATACGCATTCTTGCTTTAAGAGCTCTGGAGTTTATTAAAAAGGGAATGAGTGTTGCCGAAATTAAGGATATCCTTCTTAAGGAGCGTAAGCAGGTAAAGGTTATAGCTCTTCTCGACACTCTTGAGTACCTTAAAAAAGGCGGAAGAATATCCGCCGCAACGGCCTTTGCCGGTGGAATTCTCTCAATAAAGCCCGTTATAGAAATCAGCGAGGGCGAGGTTAAAATCATAGGTAAGGCCCGCGGCTCAAAGGCCGGCAACAATCGTCTCAACGAAAAGGTCGAAGAGTCCGGCGGTATTGATTTTTCCTGCCCCATATGCCTTGCATACAGCGGACTTGATGATTCGATGCTCAGAAAATATATTGAGGACAGCAAAGCCCTGTATTCCGGAAAAATGGATAAGGAAGAGCTCCCCGTCGCAACCATAGGAAGCGTTGTCGGAACCCACGCAGGTCCGGGTGTTGTCGGAATTGCTTTTTTTGCACTTGGATGATTGGCATTTTTTGTAGGTAAAATACCTATTTAAGTGTTGACAGAAAAAAAGAAATTAATTATAATTACGTTAAATCATTACAGTAAAGGAGTGGGAACATGATTTCTGGGACAGCCGTAAAAGCCGCCCTGGATAAGTGCGCCCATTCTGCATATTATACCTTCTTTTTTAGCTCCGTACGATTTATTCAGTACTGGGCTTTTTTCTTTATCGGAAATCTCAGTATCACGGGAAGGCGCAGGAACAATTTGTATTTCTGTAATTGATTGCAAATGTCAGATTTTCCAAAAGCGGCTTCTCGGAAAAGAGGGGCCGCCTTTATTGTTTATTAACTTTGGCTTTCGGAGGGCTTGATTATGACAGAGCTTGAAAAAAACAGAAAAGAGATAACGGAAATAGATGCCCTGATGGCAGAGCTTTTTGAAAGAAGAATGATGGCTGCCGCGGGAATTGCCGATTATAAAAAATCAGCCGGTCTTCCTGTAAAGGATTATGCAAGGGAGCAGGCTCTCATAGAGAGAAACAGCAGTCTGATTTCAGACCCCGAGCTTCGGGGCTATTATATGCAGTTTCTCAGAAGCACAATAGATATTTCCTGTAGCTATCAGTCAAAGCTCCTCGGTGGTATGAGAGTCGCCTACTCCGGAGAGAAGGGTGCTTTTGCCTATATCGCCGCAAAGAAAATGTTTCCCACTGCCACTCTTGTTCCCTTTACGGGCTTTCCCGCCGCCTATGAGGCTGCGGAGAAGGGTGAATGCGATGTTGCCGTGCTTCCCATCGAAAACAGCTATGCGGGAGAGGTCGGGGCAGTTATGGACCTTATTTTTTCCGGCAGTCTTTACATAAATCAGGTTACGGATGTTCCCATTGCGCACTGTCTTCTTGCAAACGAGGGCGCTACGGTCGCTTCTGTCAAAAAGGTAATAAGCCATCCTCAGGCGATAGACCAGTGTATGAATTTTATAGAAGAGCACGGTTACGCCACGGAGAGCTATGTAAATACAGCCCTTGCCGCCAAATATGTCGCCGAAAGCGGCAGAACCGATATTGCCGCCATTGCGTCCGCAGAAAGTGCCGAGGAGTTCGGCCTCGGAATCCTCTACAGGGATATTCACGACAATAAATCAAATACAACCCGTTTCGGAGCCTTCTCCGGTGTCAGGACAATAAAGAACGGAAACGCAGGCAATGAGAACTTTATTCTCGCCTTCACGGTCAGAAACGAGGCCGGCGCTCTTGCTCAGGCTCTCGACATAATAGGCTCCCACGGCTTTAATATGAGGGCTCTGCGTTCAAGGCCCAACAAGAGCCTTCAGTGGAGCTACTTCTTCTACATAGAGGCAGAGGGAAATATAAACAGCGAAAACGGTGATAATATGCTCCGCGAGCTCTCCGCAGTATGCGACAAGCTTCGACTTGCAGGCTCATATTTCGTTGATAATACAAGGATATAAGGGGTTAAACACATGGAAGCATGCAGAACATACGAATGTGACGGCAGTGAGGTAATGATAGGTGCCGGCCTTCTTTCCGAGGCAGGACGGAGGCTTAACCTTAACAGAAAGGTTCTTGTAGTAACGGACAGCGGAGTTCCCGCAGAGTATGCGGAGAAAATAGCCTCCTTCTGCACCGAGCCTTATATAGTAACAATTCCCGAGGGCGAGGGCAGCAAGAGCTTTTCAAATCTTCAGCTTCTTCTGTCGGAAATGCTTAAGGCCTCCTTTACGAGAAACGACTGCGCCGTAGCGGTGGGCGGCGGTGTCTGCGGTGACCTTACGGGCTTTGCAGCCTCCGTATATATGCGAGGAATTGAATATTACAATGTTCCCACAACTCTTCTTTCTCAGGTGGATTCCTCCGTCGGAGGAAAAACAGCCATAGATTTTGAGGGTGTAAAAAACATTGTAGGAAGCTTTTATCCTCCCAAAAAGGTTCTTATCGATCCCGAGGTTCTCAGAACTCTCTCTCCCCGTCAGAAGGCCGCAGGTCTTGCCGAGGCAATAAAAATCGCTGTTTCAAGAGATGAAAAAATGTTCATTTCTCTTGAAGAGCTCGGCTCACTTGACTGCGACCTTACGGAGATAATAAACGGAGCTGTCTATAACAAGCTCGTTGTTGTCAGAGAAGACCCCACGGAGAAGGGCCTGCGCAGAGTCCTTAACTTCGGTCACACCATAGGCCATGCAATTGAGGCCTATAAGGAAAACGAACTGCTTCACGGAGAATGTGTTGCTCTCGGAACGCTGGCAATGTGCTCACCGGAGGTAAAGGCAAGGCTTATTCCCATATACGAAAGATTTTCACTTCCCGTCAAAACAGATGTGCGTCCCGAAGATATCCTTTTCTTCCTTAAGAGAGATAAAAAGGCTCAGGGCAAGGGCGTTAAGGCGGTATTTGTTGAGAATGCGGGCTCTTGCTCTGTTGTTGATATGAGCTTTGAGGATATTCTCGGAAGAATGGAGGAGATACTGTGAAAAACACCTTCGGTCAGTCACTTACGGTAACGCTTTTCGGCGAGAGTCACGGCCCTGCCGTGGGAGCGCTTATTGACGGGATAGCCCCCGGTATAGAGGTCAGCGATGAGGAAATAAAGCGGCAGCTGTCCCGCCGCAGGCCCTCGGACAATCTTGCAACCGCAAGAAGGGAGCCGGATAATTATCAGATTCTCAGCGGAGTGTTTGAGGGCAGAACAACAGGTACGCCCATCTGCATCTCCATTCCCAATACGGACACAAGAAGCGGCGATTACGAGCGCGGCAAGGCCCGCCCCTCACATGCGGATTATGCCGCTTACTGCAAATATCACGGCTTTGAGGATTACAGGGGCGGAGGCCATTTTTCAGGAAGGATAACCGCTGCTCTGACGGCTGTGGGCGGAATACTGCTTCCCGCTCTCCGAAAATGCGGAATTAATATAGGTACACATATTTTAAGATGCGCAGATGCCCTTGACAGACCCATCTCAGGCCTTGATGATGTAAGGTATCTTTCGGATGCCGCCTTCCCGGTTCTGGATGAAGCCTGCGGTGAAAAAATAACGGAGATCATTACTAAGGCAAGAGAGTCCTGCGACAGCGTAGGCGGCGAAACGCAGACGGCTGTTTTCGGCCTTCCCGCCGGACTGGGCGAGCCCTGGTTTGATTCTGCCGAAAGTATGCTTTCCCACGCTGTATTCGGTATCGGCGGTGTTAAGGGAATTGACTTCGGCCTTGGCTTCGGCTTCGGCTCTGCATACGGCAGTGAGGTAAACGATGCCTTCCGCAATGAAAACGGAAAAATAATAACAGAAACAAACAATAACGGCGGAATAAACGGCGGTATTACAAACGGAATGCCTGTTATCTTCCGCTGCGCAGTCAAGCCCACCCCTTCAATCTCAAGAGTTCAGAAGACTGTTGATGTGGTAACGGGCGAGAATGCGGAGCTTGAAATAAAGGGTCGCCATGACCCTGCAATCATACGCAGAGTATGCCCCGTTTTGGACAGCATTACGGCTATTGTTATTGCCGATATGCTTTCTCAACGCTATGGAACAGATGTACTCAGAAAGGGAATTAACTGATGGAATACGGTCTTATAGGTGAGCATCTCGGACACAGCTATTCTCCCGAAATCCATGCGAGAATAGGCGATTACCCCTACGAGCTTAAAGAAATCCCCCGCAATGAGCTTGCGGCCTTTATGAAAGAGCGCAGCTTTAAGGGCATAAATGTAACCATACCCTATAAGCAGGACGTTATTCCTCTTCTGGATGAGGTATCCGAAAGTGCCCTCTCAATAGGCGCTGTAAATACCATCGTCAATAAGGACGGAAGGCTTTACGGCTATAATACGGATTTCCTCGGAATGAAAGCCGCTCTTAATTTCGGTGGAATATCCCTTGAGGGCAGAAGGGTGCTTATCCTCGGCACAGGAGGAACCTCCAGAACGGCAATGGCTGTTGCAAAAAGCCTCGGTGCGGCATCGTGCATTAAGGTTTCCCGCACGGGAAACGATGGCGCAATCACATATGAAAAGGCCGTAACAGAGCACAGGAATACGGAGATAATCCTGAATACAACCCCGGTGGGAATGTACCCCAATGCCGGAAAAAGCCCTGTGGATATAAGTAATTTCCCGGAGCTCGACGGTGTAATGGATGTTATATACAATCCTCTTTATACAGAGCTTCTTCTTGACGCAAGGGAAAGAGATATTCCTCATGTGGGCGGACTATATATGCTTGCCGCTCAGGCTGAATATGCCTCCGCCCTCTTCTTCGGAAGAGAGCCTGATGAGGAGCTCATTGAAGCGGTCTATTTCTCTCTACTGTCAAAAAAGAGAAATATCGCTCTTATCGGAATGAGCGGAAGCGGAAAAAGCGCAGTTGGAAGAGAAATCGCCCGCGTAACCGGTATGGAGCTTGTGGACACGGATGCCGAAATAGTAAAAAGAGCCGGAAAGCCCATCAGCGATATATTCGCCTGTGAGGGAGAAAAGGCCTTCAGAGATATGGAAAGCGAAGTTATAAAGGAGCTTTCCGACAGAACGGGACTTATTATTTCAACCGGCGGCGGCTCGGTTTTAAGGAATGAAAATGTCAGAGCCCTCAGAAGGGGAAGTGTACTTGCCTGGCTTGACAGACCTCCCATGAAGCTTACCTTTTCCGATGACAGACCCCTTGCCCAAAGCCGTGAGGCGGCCTTAAGGCTCTATGATGAGAGATACGAAATTTATAAAGCGGCTGCGGATTTTCGCTGTATAAACGATACAACAATTAAGAATGCAGCCTTTGCCATAATCGAGGGAGCAAACTGATAATGAAGATTTTAGTATTAAACGGGCCCAACATCAATATGCTGGGAATAAGAGAGCCCGATATCTACGGAAGAGAGACCTTCAATACTCTCATTCAGATGATATACAAGCACGCCGACGAGAAGAAAATCGATGTATCCTGTTACCAGTCCAACCACGAGGGAGATCTGGTAGATGCTATTCAGAAGGCCTATTTTGACAGGGTTGAAGGAATCGTCATAAACCCCGGTGCATATACCCATACCTCCGTTGCACTTCTTGATGCGGTTAAGGCCGTCAGCATCCCAACCGTAGAGGTTCACATAAGCGATGTTGATTCAAGAGAGGCCTTCAGACAGATAAGCTACATCGGTATGGCCGCAGTTCACAGAATAGCCGGCCATGGTCTTAAGGGATACACCGAGGCTATGGATTATCTCCTTGAAAACTACGGAGAGAAGAAATGAGGGTAAAAATAAAGCCCGGAAGGGCTTCGGGAAAGGTTCTTGTTCCGTCCTCGAAAAGCTATGCCCACAGAATGGTAATAGCGGGAAGCCTGGCAAAGGGTGAGACGAGAATAGAAAATATAACCTTCTGCGAGGATATCCTTGCAACAATGGACTGCGTATCCGCCCTTGGAACAGCTTGCCGCAGAGACGGAAATGCCATAGTTCTGACCGGCTCGGGAGCGGACATAAGCAAAATGGCGGAGCTACCCTGCAGGGAAAGCGGAAGTACCCTGCGCTTTATGGTCCCCGTTGCGCTGCTTGGCGGCGGTGAGTACAGCTTTACAGGAGCTAAAAGACTTTTTGAAAGAGGCATAGGGGTATATGAGGATGCTCTTTCCTCCGTCTCCTTTGAAAAGCTTGAAGGCGGAATTAAGGTTAAAGGCGGTCTTTCTGCGGGAGAATATGTGCTCCCGGGAAATGTTTCCAGCCAGTATATTACAGGGCTTCTTTTTGCCCTTCCCATGCTCAGCGGTGACAGTGTAATCAAAATACTTCCCCCCGTTGAAAGCCGTAAATATATAGATATTACGGTTGATGTTCTCTCTTCCTTCGGAATTTCCATTGAAGAGACGGAAGAGAATGTTTTCTCTGTAAAGGGCTCCCAGAAGCCCGTTGCAAAGTCCTGTGCCGCAGAGGGTGACTGGTCCGGCGCCGCCTTCCTCCTCGCCTTAAATGAGCTTGGAGGAGATGTTGAGCTTCTCGGACTTAACCCGGATAGCCTTCAGAGTGACAGGGCATTTACGGAGCTTGTAAGAGAAATGGAAAGGGAAGACGGTGTAATCGATATTTCCGACTGTCCGGACCTCGGACCCGTTCTTTTTGCGGTTGCCGCCTTCAAGGGCGGTGCCAAATTCACCGGTACAAGGCGCCTTCGTATTAAGGAAAGTGACAGGGCCTCCGTTATGGCAAGAGAGCTTTCAAAATTTGGGGTATCGGTTGATGTATACGATAATGACCTTGTTGTTCATCCCGGGGGGATAAGCGCACCGAGTGAAATGCTTTTCGGACACAATGACCACAGAATAGTAATGAGCCTTGCTGCTTTGTGTACGGTAACCGGAGGAGAAATTGAAGGAGCCGATGCTATAGCAAAAAGCTATCCCGGTTTCTTTGAGGACCTTTCTTCTCTCGGTGTGGAGGTAATTTATGAAGCTGATTGAAGACGTTAAAATACTTCTTGTAGGCCTTGGCCAGCTTGGCGGAGGCTATGCGCAGGCTCTGTCCTCTGTGGGATTTGATGTGGGAGCCATTGATATTAATCCCGAGTCAATCTCCTATGCACTTGAAAACGGAATAATAAGCAGCGGAAGAAGCTCAAACGACCCGGAGTATATCTCCTCCTTTGGCCTGATTATCTCCGCACTCTACCCCCATATCTTTATTGACTGGGTAAAAGAAAACGGAAAGTATCTTGCTCCGGGAACGCTCCTTACCGATGTAACCGGTGTCAAGAGCTGCGTTGTGTATGATGCTCAGAACGCTCTCCGTCCCGATGTCGAGTACATACCTGCTCACCCGATGGCCGGTCGTGAGGTATACGGCGTACAGAATGCTGACAGCTCCATCTTCCGTGGTGCTAACTTTATCGTAGCTCCAACTGAGAAAAATACTGAGAAGGGCATCGAATGGTGCAAGAGCCTTGGTAAGATCTTAGGCTTCGGAAAGATCTCCGTTCT
>JAKSPP010000050.1 GCA_024404735.1 Oscillospiraceae bacterium
GGGCGGTCTGGGTGAAATCGGAAAAAATATGACAGTCTATGAATTCGGCAGTGACATAATCGTTGTAGACTGCGGAATAGGCTTTCCCGGAAACGATATGTACGGTATTGATGCCGTTATTCCGGATATAACTTATCTTGAAGAGAATGCAAAACGTATAAAAGGCATTTTCATTACCCACGGGCACGAGGACCATATCGGTGCTCTGCCCTATATCCTTAAGAAAATCAATCCTCCCATTTATACCTGCAGGTTTACCGGTGCACTTATTTCCCTGAAGCTCGAGGAGCACGACCTTGTAAAGAAAACTAAGATAATAGAGGTTTCTCCCGGGGAAACGGTTACGGCGGGTGTATTTTCCGTGGAGTTTATCCATATTAACCACTCAATTCCCGATGCAGTGGCATTTGCCATAAAAACACCCATGGGAACGGTTGTTCACACGGGAGACTTTAAGATTGACGTTACTCCCATCTCCGGAAAAATGGCAGATTTAACGAGGCTCGGTACTCTCGGCAACGAGGGAGTTCTCGCTCTTCTTGCAGATTCCACCAATGTTGAAAAGGCGGGTCATTCCGAATCCGAAAGCAGTGTCGGTAAACGCTTTGACGAGCTCATAAAGGACTGTGATAAGAGAATAATCGTAACAACCTTTGCCTCAAACGTTCACCGTATCCAGCAGATAATAAACGCCGCTGTGAAGTACAGACGTAAGGTCGGAATAACCGGCAGAAGTATGGAGAATATACTCCGCGTCTCAACGGAGCTCGGTGTTATGAATGTCCCGGAGGGGCTGATTGTTCCTCTTGAGAAGCTGAAAAACGTTCCCCGTAACAAGCAGCTTATTATTTCAACAGGCTCTCAGGGCGAGGAAATGAGTGCGCTATACCGCATGGCATTTTCTTCTCACAAGCAGATTCTTATTGATGCCGGCGACAGGGTTATCATATCCGCCTCCGCAATTCCCGGCAATGAAATAATGATCAGTAAGGTAATAGATGAGCTCTTCCTTAAGGGAGCGGAGGTCGTCTACGACAAGGATATGAACATCCATGTTTCGGGACACGCCTGCCGTGAGGAGCTTAGAATGGTACAGGCTCTTGTAAGACCGAAATACTTCATTCCCGTTCACGGTGAGGTCAGAATGCTCTGCAGACACGGCGAGCTTGCCAAGAGAATGGGCGTTCTTCCCTCAAATGTAATCATTCCCTCAATAGGCGATGTAATCGAGATTACGGACAAGGGTATTCAGAAATCGGATACGGTACCCGCCGGCGAGGTCCTTGTGGATGGCTTTGGCGTAGGTGATGTGGGCAGTGTTGTACTTCGTGACAGAAAGCACCTTGCGGATGAAGGAATAGTGGTTGTTCTGGTTACGGTATCGTCCTATGACGGCGAGCTTCTGTCCGAGCCGGAAATAATCACAAGAGGCTTTGTTTATGTCAGGGAATCTGATGACCTCATAGAGCAGCTACGCAGGGTTGCAACAGAAACCGTTTATCAGGTTCAGCAAAAAACGGACCTTAGAAATTATGATGCCATCAAGGGCAAGATGAAGTCCAACATTTCCGGATATCTGTACAGAACCACAAAACGCAGCCCTATGATAGTGACTGTCGTAACAGAGGTATAAGTGCCCATGAATATTCAGATTTTCGGTTCATCCAAGTGCTTTGATTCCAAAAAGGCAGAGCGCTGGTTCAAGGAAAGAAAAATTAAATATCAGTACATCGATATGAAAAAATACGGAATAAGCATGGGAGAGCTAAGCTCTGTTAAAAACTCCGTGGGTCTCAGTGCTCTTATTAACGAGGCCGATGAGGATGCCGGACTTGTAAGCTACCTTGCAGGTGACGGAGCCAAGCTTGAAAAGCTTTTCGAGTGCCAGTATTTAATTAAGACTCCCATAGTGAGAAACGGAAAGAAAGCAACCGTGGGCTATTGCCCCGATATATGGAAGGACTGGGAGTGAAGAAGCCTTGAAAAGAATAATGGCCATCGATTACGGCGATAAGAGAACAGGACTTGCTTTTTCGGACCTTACCTGCAGCATCTGCGGAGATGCTTTTACCGTAAATGAGTGGAATGCCGAAAGACTGGCAGACACCATTGCCGCTGAGGTAAAAAGACGCGATGTTGGTGAAATTGTTCTCGGTCTTCCGAGAAATATGGACGGCTCGGAAGGGGAAAGAGCAGAAAAATGCAGGGCCTTCGGTGTGCTTGTTGAGGAAAAAACAGGCATTAAGCCCATTATGTGGGATGAGCGCAGAAGCTCCGTTGAGGCTCATGCCATTCTGCACGCAAACGGAAAAAAGGAAAAACAGCATAAAAAGACGGTTGACGCTATTGCCGCCTCGCTTATGCTTGAGGGATACTTAAATTCAAAAACCCGCTGAAAAGAAAAGTAAAAGGAGATATCGTTATGAAGTCCAAGTACAGTGCAAAGCTCAAAAAACTTGTTGAAGGCTCTCAGCTCGTTCCCATTTTTCTATCAAGCGATTATGAACAAAAGGAAGTATTCGATTACACAATCGAGCGTCCGGGCCTTCAGTTTGTCGGATTCTATGATTACTTCAATGCAGATGCGATGCAGATTATAGGACGTACCGAGGAGGCGTTCCTCGATTCTATGTCCGATACCTACAAGAAGGTTATTTATGATAACTTCTTCTCAAAAAAGCCTCCCTGCCTAGTCCTTGCCCATAAAATTGCAGTTGATCCCATAATGATTGAATCTGCAAAGGCCCATGATGTTTCCGTTTTTTCAACAGACCTTGATACATCCGAGTTTATTTCTCAGATTCTGTATGATCTCCGTATGGCAATTGCTCCGAGACTTACCATCCACGGTGTTCTTGTTCAGGTTTACGGCGAGGGTCTTCTTATTATAGGAAACAGCGGAATCGGTAAGTCCGAAACAGCTCTTGAGATAGTAAAGCGCGGACACAGATTCATTGCCGATGATGCCGTTGAAATCAAGCGCGTTGCAAGGAACAGAATAGTCGGTGAGGCCCCCGAAATGCTCAAGTATATTATGGAGCTTCGCGGTGTCGGTCTTATCGATGTTCGCCGTCTGTTCGGTGTCGGTGCTGTTCTGCCCTCTGCGGGCATTGACCTTGTTGTTAATTTCTGCCCCTTCGATGAGCTTCAGGAGATTGACAGAATGGGTCTTAAGAATGAGATGACGTCTTATCTCGGCGTTGAAGTTCCCATTATAACCGTACCTGTTGCACCTGCAAGAAACCTTGCAATTATTCTTGAGATTGCCGCAATGAATAACCGTGAAAAGAAGATGGGCCATAATACAGCCCTTGAATTCCTTAACAGATACAATACAGGAATCGATAACGGCGGTTTCTGATTTTATTAATCCCCACGGGGTAAAAAATGACTTCTTTGAAACAAAAGCTTATCTCCGAATTTCCGGAGATGAAAATTAAAGAAAATGAGCCCCTGGCCCCCTTTACAAGCTTCAAGATAGGGGGGCCTGCGGAGCTTTTTGCCGAGCCCGATTCCGAAGAATCTCTGGCCTTACTGCTTAGACTTCTTTCCTCTCTCGGAGTAAAGCCCTTTATTCTCGGCAGAGGAACAAATCTTCTTGTTTCCGATAAGGGCATTCCCGGAATAACCATCCGCATTGCAGACGGCCTTTCGTCCTTGTCCGTGTGCGGAAATGAAATCACTGCCGGGGCGGGCGTTACTATGGCAAGCCTTGCTGTTTTTGCAAGGGATAATTCACTGACGGGCCTTGAATTTGCCCACGGCATTCCCGGCTCTGTGGGAGGCGGCGTTTTTATGAATGCCGGAGCCTACGGCGGCGAAATCGGCAATGTATGCAGGGGCGTGTATGCCCTTTCCGCCTGCGGTGACAGGCTTTATTCCGAAGATAATGATTTTTCCTACAGACACAGTAGCTTTGAGGATAACGGTCATATAATAGTCGGTGCAAGGTTCTCCCTTTCCGAAGGCGATAAGACCGCCATCGGCGAAAAGATGAAGGAGCTGTCCATGAAGCGTTCTGCCTCTCAGCCCCTGGGCCTTCCCTCTGCCGGAAGCGCTTTTAAGAGGCCGAGGGAGGGCTATGCCGCTGCAATGATTGATGCTGCGGGGCTTAAGGGCTTTACTGTCGGAGGCGCAAGGGTTTCCGAAAAGCATGCGGGCTTTATTGTCACCGACGGAAAGGCAAGCTTCAGCGACGTTGTTGTGCTTATTGATAAGGTTCGTGAGGCAGTATATAAAAACTGCGGAACTCTTCTCGAGCCCGAAATAAAAATAATAGGCTGAGAGAGTCCGGAATAAAAAGGAAAGGAGGACTTTTTAAGTGTCTTTTTCACAGACGGCAAAGCTTGAGCTTTGCTCTTTGCCCATTGGCTCGGTGCATATGGCTCTTGCCGAGACCTACGGTGCGCTGCTTTATGCAGGAAGCTTTTCCCCGAAAGAAATAAAAATCGTGTCCTCCTGTGCGGAATTTGCCGAAAGGCTCCCCGCACTTTTTAAGAGAGCCTTCTCTCTCGGCTTTGACGAGATTGCTCTTCCGAGGCGCGGGGGCGGAAAATTTACACTTGTTATAAATGATGAGGAAAAAATACAGAAGATTTTTTCAGCCTTCGGTTATGAGGCAAAAAGTCTTCTTGCCCACCATATAAACCTTGCCGTCCTTGAAGAGGATGAGTATAAAGCGGCCTTTATACGCGGTGCCTTCCTGTCCGGCGGAAGTATGACGAGTCCCGAGAAGGGGTACCGTCTGGAGCTTGTTACGGACCATAAAAATGTCTGGGGCGAGACCTACTCGATGCTTCTGGAGCTCGGCTTTTCTCCCAGGTCCATTTCTCGGGGAGGAAATTATATCTGTTATCTGAAGCAGTCCGAGGCAATTTTTGACTTTCTTATTACAATCGGGGCATCAAAGGCTTCGATGGAGCTTATGGATGCCAAGGCGGAAAGAGACCTTAGAAACGATGTTAACAGGCGTGTAAACTGTGACAGTGCCAACGCAGACAGACTTGTTGCCGCAGCCGAGGTTCAGCTTGCCAAAATAAGAGCACTTGAGGAAAATCCGGGTATTTCCGCATTGCCGGATGACCTCGCATCAACCGCAATTCTCCGCATAGCCAATCCGGAATCCAGTCTTGCAGAGCTCGCAAGGCTTTCCGATCCCCCTGTCAGTAAATCCTGCATCAGCCACAGAATGAGAAAGCTGATGGCTTATAAGGTTTGAGAATAATATGTCCTTTGTCCACCTTCATGTACATTCAGAATACAGTCTTCTTGACGGCGCCTGCAGAATAGAGGCTCTTCCGAAAAAAGCGGCCTCTATGGGTCAGTGCGCCCTTGCTATTACCGACCACGGTGTAATGTACGGTGCTGTGGCCTTTTATAAAGCCTGCAAGGCTGCGGGAATAAAGCCAATAATAGGCTGCGAGATGTATCTCGCTCCCCACAGCCGTTTCGGAAGGGACAGAAATATTGATGTACCTCCGACACATCTTATCCTGCTGTGTAAAAATGAGAAGGGCTATAAAAACCTTTGCTTTCTTTGCAGTATGGCCTTTACAGAGGGCTTTTACGGTAAACCGAGGATAGACCTCGAGCTTCTTAAAAGTCACAGTGATGGATTAATCTGCCTGTCGGGCTGTATTGCCGGATACATTGCAGGGCGCATCTCAAACGGAAACTACAGGGATGCCCGCAGTATGGCCGAAACACTTCTGTCAATTTTCGGAAGTGATAATTTTTATATAGAAATACAGAACCACGGTATCCGTGAGGAGCGTCAGGCGCTCCCCGGGCTTGTCCGTCTTGCGGGAGAGCTCGGCATTGCCCTTTGCGCAACTAATGATGCTCACTATCTTGAAAAGAATGATGCATCTGTTCATGATATTCTTCTCTGTATTCAGACGGGAAAAACAGTAACAGATACGGACAGACTCAAATTTGAGGGAAGCGAGTTTTATCTCAAAAGCGAGGAGGAAATGCTCGCTGCGTTCCCCGACTGTCCCGATGCCGTATATAATACGGCTGTAATAGCGGATAAATGCAATTTTGATTTTGAATTCGGCTCATACAAGCTGCCTCTCTTCAAGCTACCGCAGGGAGAGGAGAGCAGCCTTTCATATATAAAAAAGCTCTGCTCCGAGGGCCTTGAAAAGCGCTATGGAAACAGTGCCGAGGCGTCGGAAAGACTAAATTACGAGCTTTCGGTTATCGAGAAAATGGGCTTTGTGGATTATTTTCTCATCGTTGCCGATTTTGTGTCCTATGCCAAAAGAGCAAAAATTCCCGTGGGCCCCGGAAGAGGCTCGGCTGCGGGAAGTATAGTCGCCTATTGCCTTGGAATAACGGAAATAGACCCTCTTAAATACAGACTCTATTTTGAGCGTTTCTTAAACCCCGAAAGAGTAACGATGCCCGATATCGATATGGACTTCTGTGTCAGGCGTCGCGATGAAGTTATTGAGTATGTAAAGCGCAAATACGGTGAGGACCATGTTGCCCAGATAGTCACCTTCGGCACTATGGCCGCAAAAAATTCCATTAGAGATGTGGGAAGAGCAACGGGCCTTAGCTATGCCGAAACGGATGCCTGCTCATCACAGATTCCCAATGCCGTTCATATGACCATAGACGAAGCCCTGACTATGTCAAAGAAACTCCGTACTATGATGGAGGAGGACAAGACAGTTGAGCTCCTCATTAACAGGGCAAGGGCAGTTGAGGGTATGCCGAGGCATGCATCCACACATGCGGCCGGCGTTGTTATAACCCGCAATCCGGTATATGAATATGTCCCCCTTGCCAAAAATGAGGATGCCCTTGTTACTCAGTATCAGATGACGGTTCTGGAGGAGCTGGGCCTTCTCAAAATGGATTTTCTGGGTCTCAGAAACCTGACGGTTCTCGATGATGCCGTTGCTCTTGTAAGAAGACATACTCCGGGCTTTTCTATAGAAAACATCCCCCTCGACGATAAAGAGGTTTTCGCTATGCTTAAGGCCGGGCGAACAAGCGGAGTGTTCCAGCTTGAAAGTCAGGGGATTACGGCGGTATGTATGGGCCTTAAGCCGGAGAGCATTGAGGATATTACCGCAATTATCGCATTGTACCGTCCCGGACCTATGGACAGTATTCCGCGCTTTATAGAATGCTCTGCCCATCCGGAAAAAATCACCTACAAGCACCCCCTGCTTGAGGATATACTGTCCGTTACCTACGGATGTATCGTATATCAGGAGCAGGTAATTGAAATTTTCAGGCGCCTTGCCGGCTTTTCTCTGGGTCAGGCCGATATGATAAGAAGGGCGATGTCCAAAAAGAAGGAAGCCCAGATAGTCAGGGAGAGGCAGGCCTTTGTTTACGGAGATGCGGAAAGAAACATTAAGGGCGCCGTTGCAAACGGTGTTCCCGAGGAGATTGCCATTTCCGTTTATGACGAGATTCTCGATTTTGCAAACTATGCCTTCAATAAGGCCCACGCCGTATCCTATGCGGTTGTCAGCTACAGAACGGCCTATATGAAGGCCAAATATCCCGGAGAGTATATGGCTGCTCTCATGACCAGTGTTCTTGACAACACCTCAAAGCTATGTGAGTATACAGCCGAATGCAAATCTCTGGGCATTAAGCTTCTGCCCCCCGATATCAATAAGTCCTTCCCCGATTTTGCCGTTGAGGGCAAAGCTCTCCGATTCGGCCTTGCCGCGATTAAAAATGTCGGTTTCGGATTTGCCGACAGCGTTTGCCGGGAAAGAGAGACAATGGGAGATTTTACTTCCTTTGAGGATTTCTGCAGAAGAACAATTCACAATCCAAATAAGAGGGCGGCAGAATGTCTTGTGAGAGCAGGCGCCTTTGACTCAAGCGGTGCCGGTAGAAGACAGCTGCTTCAGGCTCTTCCTCTTATTGCCGATGCCTGCACTAAGGAAAGCCGGGTTAATATTGCCGGACAGATGAATCTGTTTGAGGGCTTCGGTGACAATGAATCCGAGACCTCCGGGGGCACCGGCGTAAGGCTCCCCGATGTTCCTGATTTTACGCCTATGGAAAAGCTCTCAATGGAGAGGGAAATGACGGGAATGTATCTGTCGGGTCATCCCTTTGATGCCTTCAGCACCGCTGTAAGAAATGCGGGCATAGAAAGAATATCGGATATCATTGCAAAGGCAGATGAGGATATTCTTAAGGAGGGGGCAAAAATCTCCGCTGCGGGACTTGTTATGAGCATAAAAAAGAGGCTCACCAAAAACGGCAGCCCGATGGCAAATATCATTCTGGAGGATGACAGCGGGGAAATAGAGCTCGTTGCATTCCAAAAGGCTCTTGAAAATGCGGGAAACTGCCTTACCGAAGGGGCGGGAGTCTTCGTTCTGGGTAAATTCAGTGTAAGAGGCGAGGGCGAGTATCAGATTACGGCGGATATTATAAGGCCTCTGTCGGAGCTCGGGAACAAAATCGAGAGGAATGAGAATACTCAGGGCAAAAGACCGGAGACATGTCCTGCTTCATCCCGGCACGAGACGAAGCTTTATATAAAAATGAATTCTACGGATAGCAGGCTTTGCAGAAAAGTAGATCTTCTTCTTGAAATGTTTCCGGGTAACGATACCTTAGTTCAGTATTTTGCGGACATAGGAAAACAGAGAACCGCAAGGTGTCTCTTCCGTCAGTCTCTTATAGATGAGCTCAGGGAGCTTCTCGGAAGAGAAAACGTTGTAATGCGATAAACCACTTTATTATAATTCTTTTTGGGAGGATTACATTTATGGATGAGATAATCACAGCGGAAAGTGCATTTGAAAACTTTGCAAGCGGAATAAACTGCTGCATGACCGTATTCGGTGAGTGCGCTCCCGCTATCGGTATGAATAAGGAGACTGCCTATAAAATAGCAACGGGCTTCGGAGGCGGAATGGGTCATGCCGGAACCTGCGGCTGTGTAACAGGCGCCCTTATGGCTCTCGGACTTAAGTACGGCGTAAGCGCTGCGGGGCAGTCGGACTGTGAAAAGGAATACAAGGAAAAAAGAGAGGAGTTCTGCAAAGCATTTATTGAGAAGGCAGGTTCCCTGAATTGCCCGGAGATTCTTGACGGTCTCAATATCGCCGTTCCTGCGGATAAGGCCGAGATAATGGAAAGGGGACTCACCCGCTCAAGGTGTGCAGAGCTTGTAAGCTTTGCAGTTGAGACCCTTGCCGATATTATGGACATCTGATTATAAATAACTAACGGAGAATCTTAGAAATGACCTTCAAGGACCTTGAGTATTTTTCTGCGGTGGCAGCCGAAAAAAGCATAACGAAGGCTGCTGCAAAAATGAATGTTGCACAGCCTGCCCTCAGTCAGTGTATGCATAAGCTGGAAAATGAGGTGGGAAGAACGCTTCTGTTAAGAGGAGCGGGTGGTGTATCCCTGACGGGAGAAGGAGAATGCTTTCTGGATTTTGCCGACAGGGTTATCAAGGAGAGAATAGGCCTTAACAAGCGCTTTGCCGATCTGGATAATGCCGAAAGCGGTGAGGTTATTCTGGGCTTTGCCGGTACTCAGGCAACAATTGTTCTTCCCTATATTCTTCCAGAGTTCAAGGCAAAGCATCCGGGAATAACCGTACATCTCATTGAGAGTACAACAGACGAGGTTGAGAAGCTTCTTCTTCGTCACGAGGTTGACCTGGGAATAACCCATCTTCCGGTAATGTCCCCGGGACTTTCGTTTTTTGAAATAAGCAGGGACGAAATGGTTGTCGTTCCAAGAGCCGACAGCAATTTCAATCGTTATGTATTTGAGGACGATAAGGGCCAGCAGGTAATAAGTATGGAATTTTTCCGTAATGAACCCGTGGGTCTGACCTTCCCCTCACAGAGAAGCCGAATGGTATGCGATAAGATTTTCTCAAATGCGGGTATAGTACCCGATGTCAGGCAGGAAAGCAAGAATATCCGTACCCTGGATGCTCTTGCTCAGGTGAATTTTGTCAGTGTTATAATGCCCAAAAAACAGCTTTCCCCTTCTCTGAAGGAGAGAGGCTATTTCAAGATTCCCGAAAAGTATTCCGTCCCCTATACCTTCGTTGTTGCCTCTGCAGAAGATAATTACCTCACAACGGCTGCAAAAAAGCTGAAGGAAGAATTTAAGAAAAAACAGTATATGTTCTGAAAAAAGGCCCTGCCGAAGAGCAAATGCGGTTCTATAATAAATGTTGGGGTAACTCATCTAGAATGAGATGGAGTTACACC
>JAKSPP010000051.1 GCA_024404735.1 Oscillospiraceae bacterium
AGCAGATGCCATTGCAACCGGCATGAAGGAATGGGCACTTGGCAAGGGGGCAACCCACTATACCCACTGGTTCCAGCCCCATACCGGAATTACCGCCGAAAAGCATGACAGTTTCCTCAATCCCGACGGTCACGGCGGAGTAATTATGGAATTTTCCGGCTCCTCCCTGATTAAGGGTGAGGCAGACGGCTCCTCCTTTCCCTCCGGAGGCCTCCGTGCAACCTTTGAGGCCAGAGGCTACACAGCCTGGGACCCCACATCTCCCGCCTTCATAAAGGAAAACGTTCTGTGCATTCCCACTGCGTTCTGCTCCTACGGCGGCTATGCCCTCGATAAGAAAACGCCCCTTCTCCGTTCAATGAGAGTGCTCAATGCTCAGGCAAAGCGCCTTATTGCCCTTTTCGGAACCCAGTGCGACAGAGTAACTCCCACTGTCGGTCTGGAGCAGGAGTATTTCATTGTGGACAGAGAGCGCTATAATCTCCGCAAGGACCTTATCTATACGGGAAGAACACTTCTCGGCGCCCGCCCCCCCAAGGGCCAGGAGCTTGATGACCACTACTACGGCTCAATAAAAATCCGTATTTCCGCCTTTATGAAGGAGCTCAATGAGGAGCTCTGGCGTCTGGGCATCCCCGCCAAGACAGAGCATAACGAGGTCGCCCCCGCTCAGCATGAGCTCGCCCCCGTTTTCTCCGACTGCAACGTCGCCGTTGACCATAACCAGCTGACTATGTCCATTATGAAGAGGGTTGCAAAGCGCCACGGCCTCACCTGCCTTCTTCATGAGAAGCCCTTTGCAGGTGTTAACGGCTCCGGAAAGCATAACAACTGGGGCCTTTCCACAGATACGGGCATCAATCTCTTCTCTCCCGGCAAGACTCCTCAGGATAATGCAAGATTTTTAACCCTCGTCTGCTGTGTAATCAGAGCCGTCGACCTCTACTCGGATTTGCTCCGCTGTGCTGTTGCAACTGCAGGCAACGATTTCCGCCTCGGCGGATGCGAGGCCCCTCCCGCAATCATTTCCATCTTCCTTGGTGAGGAGCTTGAGGAGCTTCTTCTTTCCTTTGTTCCCGGTGCCGAGGTCAGCAAGAAAAAGCAGGAGCTTATCCGTATAGGCGCCGATGTAATGCCTCCCATACCCAAGGATACAACAGACAGAAACCGTACCTCTCCCTTTGCCTTTACGGGCAATAAGTTTGAGTTCCGTTCACCCGGCTCAAATATGTCCGCCGCCGACACAAATACCGTTCTCAATACCATCATTGCGGACAGTATGTCCTATATGAGCGATATTCTCGAAAATGCAGAGGATTTCAACTCCGCTGTGGAGAACCTCATCAAAACCACCATTGAGGAGCACAGAAGAATCCTCTTCTCCGGAAACGGATACTCCGATGAATGGGTTAAGGAGGCCGAGAGAAGAGGCCTTCCCAATTATCCCTCCGCAGCCGAGGCCATTCCTCATCTCCTTGACAGAAAGAATGTTGACCTCTTTGAGCGCTGGGGCGTTTACTCCGAAACAGAGCTTTCCGCCGTCGAGGAAATTATGCTTGAAAACTACTGCAAGCAGGTTAATATCGAGGCAAATGTAATGAGTGAGATGATAAGAAGAGATATCATCCCCTGCATTATGAAATATTGCGCCGACATTGCCGCCGGAATCAATGCCAAGGTTCTTGCAGGTCCCTTCCCGCATAAGGCCGAGGACAGCATTCTCGGAAAGTGCTCCGAGCTATGCGATGCTCTTCTCCGTGCCGTTGAGGAGCTTGACTATGTTTCAAAGAGCACTGCGGATATGGAAGACCTCCGCACAAAGGCTCTTTCCTTCAGAAACGATGTTATCCCCGCTATGTCAAGGGCACGTACTCTTTCCGATGCTCTTGAGAGAATCACGGAAAAGGACCGCTGGCCCTATCCCAGCTACGGCAGACTGCTGTACAGAGTCTGATAATCGATTGGAGTATAATAGAAGTGGCAGATATTAAGGAAAATTTAGAGAAGCTTGCTTCTCTCCAGAGAAAAATCAGCGCCTACGCTCACGCAACCGCACTTCTGTATTTTGACGGAAACACAGGCGCTCCCTCAAAGACAACCGAAAACAGAGCAATAAGCTCAT
Organism: Oscillospiraceae bacterium; assembly: GCA_024404735.1. Lineage (GTDB taxonomy): Bacteria > Bacillota > Clostridia > Oscillospirales > Oscillospiraceae > JAKSPP01. The sequence goes on from JAKSPP010000051.1 coordinate 2,123, forward strand.
CCATCCTCAGTGAGGAGCTTTATCGCCTTCAGACAAGTGACGAGACCTTTGCTCTTCTTGAGGAGCTTGATGCTCACAGAGATGAGCTTCCCGAGTCCGAGAGAAGACAGGTTTACCTCATCCTCAAGGAGCTCAGGGAAACAAGATGCATTCCCATGGACGAGTACATCGCCCTTCAGAAGCTTCTCATAGAGTCCGATTCCGTCTGGCATGAGGCAAAGGAAAGAAGCGACTTTGCAATGTTCCTTCCTTACCTTGAAAAGATATTTGAGGCCTATAAGAAGGTTGCAGGCTATGCTGCACCCGATAAGGACCCTTATGATTACTGGCTTTCCAGATATGAGGACGGCCTTAACAGGGAAACCTGCGATAAATTCTTCTCCCGTCTTCGCGAGGGAATAGTGCCTCTTCTTGCAAGAGTTATGGAGGCCTCCGGCGGCAGAGTAAAGGGAATGGAGGGATATTATCCCGTTTCCGCACAGGAAAAGCTCTCCGATTACCTTATGGATGTCCTGCTTCTTGACAGAGGTCACTGCGGAATCAGCACAACCGAGCACCCCTATACCATCAATTTCGGCTCTCATCTTGATGTCCGCATAACAACCAATTATCACGAAAATGATTTCATTCCCTCCATGTTCTCCGTTATCCACGAGGGCGGACATGCTCTTTATGAAACCAATATCGACGATGCCTATACACGCACGGCCATTGACTCCGGTGTTTCCATGGGTATCCACGAGAGCCAGAGCCGTTTTTATGAGAACATTATCGCAAGAAGCAAGGGCTTTACCTCCTTCCTTTTCCCGAAGCTCAGGGAAATATTCCCCGAGGCGCTGAAGGATGCCACCGAGGAGGATTTCTATCTTGCATGCAATACGGTAGTCCCCGGACTTATCCGCATAGATGCCGATGAGCTTACCTACTGCCTCCATATTATGGTTCGATATGAGCTTGAAAAACGCATAATGGCAGGGGAGCTTAAGGTTTCCGAGCTGCCCTCTGAGTGGAACAGACTCTATAAGGAATATCTTGGTGTCGATGTTCCCGATGATAAGCACGGCGTTCTTCAGGACAGCCACTGGGCAAACGGCAATATAGGATATTTCCCCTCATACGCTCTCGGCTCTGCCTACGGGGCACAGCTTCTTTCCGTGATGAAGAAGGAGCTTGACGTTGATGCCTGCACAGCCTCCGGAAGGCTTGAGCCCGTAAACGCATGGCTTAAGGAGCACATCTGGCGCCACGGCAGCCTTATTGCTCCCGGTGAGCTCCTCAGAAGGGCCTGCGGCGAGGAGTTTAATCCCGACTATTATGTAAATTATCTCAGTGAAAAGTATTCTTCCGTATACGGTCTTAAATAAGAAGGATTTTCCAAAAAAGTCTTGACAAAGACCAAAAAAGTAATTATACTGACTTTTAAGATTTTCCACTACAATTGTTGGTGATGATGGAGAGGGAAGTCTTTAATCCCGGCTTACAGAGAGCCCCGCACGGTGAAAGGGGGCAGCAGATGGGTAAAGGCTTTAGTCGCTCCGGAGCCGGATGGCAGAAAGCGGCTTTATTATGGTCGTGAGTAGAGCCTCCCGTGAGGCTGCGTAAAGGCACAGGAGCTTATAGGAGTTCCGTTAAGGCGTCCGTTTTGGGCGTGAACCAGGGTGGTACCGCGGAAAGTGTAATTTTTCGCCCCCGGATTTATCCGGGGGTTTTGTATTTTTATCGGGCAAAAACTTCCGGTCCTATAGATTAATAAGCCCGAAATAACAACGGAGGTTAGCAAAAATGCAGAAAACAAACGGCGGTCTTGAGCTGAAGATAATGGAGATTGCGGCCAGAGTCAAGGAGCTCCGCGCAATTTCCGGTTACACCGAAGAATATATGGCAAAGAAAATCGGTGTCTCCACAGACGAGTACATTTCCTATGAGGCTGGCGAACAGGATTTTGACTTTGCCTTTCTTTACACCTGTGCTCAGGAGCTCGGTGTCGATGTAACAGAGCTTATTGACGGAATTACACCTCACCTGTCCTCCTACACCCTTACCCGTAAGGGCGAGGGTCAGAGAATCGAGCAGGCCCACGGCATGGTTTATTACAACCTTGCCTATAAGTTCAAGAAGAGAATAGCCGAGCCCCTTTTCGTCCATTCAACCTTTGACGAGAAGGCACAGCTCCGCCCCATGGAGGTAACCACCCATGAGGGTCAGGAGTGCGATATTGTCATAAACGGTAACCTTAAGGTTCAGATTGGCGACCATACCGAAATCCTCGGCCCCGGCGACTCCATTTACTTTGACTCCACTGTTCCTCACGGTCTTCTTGCAACCAACGGCGCAGACTGTGAGTTCTATGCTATTGTTCTTACACCCGATGAGGATATGGCAGTAAAGCCCGAGGCTGTTCCCGCCATCACCGTAACAAGAGAAGTCGGTACTCACCGCATCTGGGAGAAGTTCATTACGGCAACAGAGGATGCCGGCGGCGTTCTTAAGAACATCTCCTATAAAAACGAGGAGAGCTTCAACTTTGCCTTCGATGTTGTTGATGCTCTTGCCGAGAAGGACCCCGACAAGACCGCAATGCTCCATGTTTCCGCAGATAAGAAGGAGACCCGCCTGACCTTCCAGGATATGAAGAAGATGTCCGCAAGGGCAGCAAACTATTTCCGTTCTCTCGGAATAAAGAAGGGCGACAAGGTTCTTCTTGTTCTCCGCAGAAACTGGCAGTTCTGGCCAATTCTCATCGGTCTTGAAAAGCTCGGCGCAATTGCAATTCCCGCTGTTGACCAGCTTCTTGAGAAGGATTACCTTTACCGCTTCGACGTTGCCCACGTAACCTCCCTTATTTGCACTGCAGACGGCATCTCCACCATTGAGGCTGCAAAGGCCGCCGATAAGTACGGCAAGATTGAAAACCGCATCATTGTAAACGGCAGCAAGGAGGGCTGGCGCTGCTTCGATGAGGAGTATGAGATGTACTCCAGCCGTTTCACACGCACCAAGGACAGCATCTGCTCCGACCCCATGATGTACATCTTCACCTCCGGCTCCACCGGATACCCCAAGCTTGCCTGCCACAACTGCAAGTATCCTCTCGGTCATTTCGTTACCGCTAGATACTGGCACTGTGTCGATCCCGACGGTCTCCACCTCACTATCTCCGATACAGGCTGGGCAAAGGCTATGTGGGGTAAGCTCTTCGGACAGTGGCTCTGCGAGGCTCCCGTATTCGTATACGACTTTGACAGATTCCATGCCGATGATATTATGCCTCTCTTTGCAAAGTACGGCATAACCACCTTCTGTGCACCTCCCACCATGTACCGCTTCTTCATAAAGGAGGATCTATCCAAGTACGATCTGTCCTCCATCAAGCATGCTTCCACAGCCGGCGAGGCTATGAACCCCGAGGTTTTCAACCGCTTCAGAGAAGCAACCGGTCTCTCCATTATGGAAGGCTTTGGTCAGACCGAAACCACTCCCGTTGTCGGAAACTTTGTCGGTATGGCTCCGAAAATCGGTTCTATGGGCAAGCCCAACCCCGCATACGATGTTGAGCTTCTCACAACCGACGGTAAGCCCGCCGAAATCGGTGAGCCCGGCGAGATTGTTATCTACACAGGCGATAACCACATTCCCTGCGGCCTCTTTATGGGTTACTACGAGAATGAGGAGGAAACCTCCGCTTCCTGGCATGACGGATATTACCACACCGGTGACCTTGCATGGCGCGATGAGGACGGTTACCTCTGGTATGTCGGCAGAGCCGATGACCTTATCAAGTCCTCCGGCTACCGCATCGGCCCCTTCGAAATCGAGTCTGTTATTATGGAGCTTCCCTATGTTCTCGAGTGTGGCGTAACAGGCGTTCCCGATCCCGTTCGCGGTCAGGTTGTCAAGGCCTGTGTCGTCCTTGTCAAGGGCAAGGAAGGAAGTGAGGAGCTCAAGGCAGACCTTCAGAATTACGTCAAGCAGCGCACCGCTCCTTACAAATATCCGAGAGTTGTCGAGTTTATGGAAGCACTTCCCAAGACTCCCAGCGGCAAGATTATCAGAAAGCAACTTTAATTTTCCGTATATACAAAAAACGGGCATTAAAATGAGTCCCGAAAACAAAAACGGTCGTAGTCTGAAATGATTGCGACCGTTTTTGCTCTGTAGTGCCGGTGACTTGTTATAGCTGAGAATTGAAAAAGCGGGAAAAATGTGCTACAATGAGGCAGGAAAACAGAATGGAGGATGACCCGGTGACAATTGAAGAACTGAAACAGAAAATGGATGAGACTCAATATGTCTATGATGATACTATGGCAACGGTGCTTTTTGTTGCGCTTACCCTGGGGAGACCGCTGCTGATTGAAGGTGCGGCAGGCGTTGGAAAGACAGAGGTTGCCAAGGTGATGGCATCGGCGCTGGGCCGTGATCTGGTGCGTCTGCAATGCTATGAGGGTCTGGACGAAAGCAAGGCACTCTACGAATGGAACTACCAGAAGCAACTGCTTTCCATTCAGGTGAATATGAACACCGAGGATAAGGACGCGCTGACAAAATCACTTTTCAGTGATGAATATCTGCTGGAACGACCGCTGCTGAAATCTATCCGCTCAGAAAAACCGGTCGTGCTGCTGATTGATGAAATTGACAAGGCAGACGAAGAATTTGAGGCATTTCTGCTGGAACTGCTGTCCGAGATGCAGGTGACCGTTCCGGAAATCGGAACCATTCGGTCCAGGAGCGTGCCCTTTGTGGTACTGACCTCCAACCGGGCCAGACCTCTTTCGGAGGCACTGCGCCGTCGATGCGCATATCTGCACATTGACTATCCGGATATGGAAAAAGAACTGGCAATCCTGCGAAAAAAACTGCCACATGTAGATGACCGACTCTGTGCACAGGTGGCTATGGCGGTGCATGAGCTCCGCTCCAACGAGGCCATTCTGAAAAAACCCAGCATTGCGGAAACGCTGGACTGGGCAGGAGCATTGGACGCACTGGGCATGCGGGAGCTTACACCGGATGCACTGCGCCAAACGGCAGGCTTTGTGCTGAAAAACAACGAGGATATTGCCTCGGCTGACCTGTGCGGCGAGAAAAACGGGCATTGCGGCCACTGCGGAGAGCACCACCATGACAGATCCTGAAGTCTATCTGGAAAAACTGTCCGATTTTTCCCGGATGCTAAGGCTGAAGGGAATGGCAGTGAGCCCCCGGGAGACGGAGGATGCAGCAAAGCTGCTGACGATAATGGGGATGGCAGAGAGAGAGCAAGTTAAAACTGCGCTGCGAACCATCTATGCAAAATCCCGGGAGGAGCAGCTGAATTTTGACGTGGTGTTTGACGGATTCTTTCTTTCGGAGGAAACTATGCGGGCGCGGGCTAAAGAACATGCCAAACGGGATTGGGAGCAGGAGCAAGCCCGCCGGAAGGCTGAAGAAGAGCTGGAGCAATACGGTGATAAGGTGCAGCTTACGGAAGCCGAGCGAGAGAGCTATGTAGTTATGTCCGAAGATGTACGGAAAAAACTCCGGAATATTGTGGAGCGATTCCGGGGGAATATGGCTCGGAATCCGGATTTGTACAGAGGATTTATTCGCTCTGTTTTTGCCAAAACAATTATGGAGCAGCAGCTGATGATGGAAGATGCCGGAACAGGTTGCGAGGCGTCCGACCCGGAGTTGGGCATCCTGTACAGAAATATCGGCGAATTCCGTGATACGGAAATTCCGCAGGCTATTGCCATGATTCAGAAGGTTGCCCGTCAAATCAACGGAGAACTGTCGGCTAAACGGAAGCGCAGCGGCAATACAGGAAAACTGGATTTCCGTCGAACAATCCGGAAGGGCATGGAAACCGGCGGCAGCTTCTATCGACTGAGCTATCGAAAAAAGCGGAGCCGAAGGCGGCATTTGGTGATGCTGTGCGATGTATCGGGCAGTATGGTGCAGTTTTCGGAATTTGCGCTGCGGTTTATCCAGTCGTTGAATCAGGTGGCGGAAAGCTCCCGGACGTTCCTGTTTTCAGAGAGAATGGTGGAAGCGGACGCATTCCGGCTGCAAAATATGGACCTTTTCCGAAACTATGTTCGGGAATCCGGTATTTACGGCATGGGAACTGATGTTGGGTCTGCTTTGGAGCAGCTCTGCGGGGAGCACCCTTCAGTGCTGAATGCCGGAACAACGCTACTGATTTTTTCCGATGCCAAGACTATAAATCCGCTTCGGGCCATTGCGGCCGTTAAGGAAGCCAGGCGGATGGCGGGCAGGGTAATCTGGCTGAACCCCATCCCGGAAGGGAAATGGAAGTATCTGAAAAGCTCAAGGACCATGGCAGAGGTTGTTACTATGATCTCCTGCAGCACTCTGCAGGAACTTGCGGCAGCCTGCCGAAAACTGACGATGAACTGATATAAGCACGTCAGAAAGTTCAGAACAAAAGAGGCATATCTTATCCGGAGAAGTTAAAGAGCTATGCTGAACCTGTGGCGAAGATCGTAACAGCCCCTCCGGAACAGATAAAGATGCTGCATTCATACACTTTTTCCGCATTTTTGCCCACAAACAGTATTAGAGCGTCGAACTGACTTGCGTTAGTCCGACGCTCTTTTTTTACGGAGCTTTTTTAATGCTGTTTTTATTATTTCAGTTTTTCAACTCTGTTAACGGCCTTAAAGGTACCGAATACCATGCAGTGGTCTCCTTCTTTGAAGACATAGTCAATGGGCGGATTGGGGATAAGACCGTTGTCCTTCGGTTTTATTCCGAGGATGTTAAGGTCATATTCCTTTCTGATATTAAGCTCTATTATACTCTTGCCTATCCAGGACGGACGGCAGCTTATTTCAAATACGGAGTAGTCGGAGTAGAGATTGACATATTCGAAAATATTATCACTGGATTCTACTGCCGCAAGGCGGACCGCCGCATCCTTTTCGGGGAAGATAATGGCGTCGGCTCCGTTTTTAAGAAGGAACTTTGCCTGAATATCCGTCTCGGCCTTGGAGTATATTTTTTTGGCGCCCAGCTCCTTGAGAAGGTCCGTTATCTCCAGACTTGCCTGGAAGTTTCCGCCGGTGCAGACAAAGCAGCAGTCAAACTTATCAACGTCAAAGGAGCGCAGAACATCAATGTTTGTGCAGTTGCCTACCTTGGCGCTGACAACATAGGGAAGAACGGATTCAATATCCTCCTTGTCATTGTCAACAGCCATTATTTCACATTTGTATTTGGAGAGGCTGCGGCAGAGATGCTGTCCGAATTTTCCGATTCCTATAACAAGAAATGATTTCATAATAATTCTTCCTTTATCCTATGGTAATTTGTTCGCCCGGATATGTAATGGCGGGCATTGCTTTTTTCTCGAGAAGTGCGCCTGCAAAGGATGTGCTTCCGACTCTTCCGCAGTACATCAGGAAAATTATAATATATCTCGATGCCATACAGAGCTTTCCCGTAAGTCCGGCTGTAATGCCGACGGTACCTATTGCCGAGAAGGTTTCGTAAACTACATCGATAATAGCCGCATCCTGCTGAAGAGCGGAGATGACGATGGCACCGCAGAAGCCCAGGGCAAAGCTGAGACAGATGATGGATACGGCCTTCTTGAAGGACTCATCGTCAAGGGAGCGTCTGAATACCGAAACGTACTGCTTGTTTCTTATTGAGGCAGCGGCGTAGATGGCTATAACGGCTATGGTTGTTGTTTTGATTCCGCCCGCGGTTGAACCCGATGAGCCTCCTATGAGCATAAGAAAACACATAAACAACTTGCTTCCGCCCCCCATATTAACGGGGTCCACAGTGCAGAAACCTGCGGTTCTTGCGGTAACGGATGTAAAAAAGGCGGTTATTATTCTGTCTCCGAGGCTCATATCCGCGCCGGAATAAGACTTTTCGAGAGTGAAGAATATAACGGCACCGCCGAAGGTAAGTATAGCCGAGGTAGCAAGAACAATCTTTGTGTGCAGATTATATCTCTTGAAGGCAAAGCGCTTTTCACCCAGGTCCTTCCAAACAA
>JAKSPP010000052.1 GCA_024404735.1 Oscillospiraceae bacterium
ACAAGGGCTATGCCCGCATGTGAAAAACCACCCGCTAGGCGGGTGGATGTTTATTGCCTGAAACTTGTTAAAAATGTACAAAAAATAAACTTAAATAATATGTAATCCGTGCATTGTGTTCAAAACCGTGATGTGTTATATTGTTAACGAAAAGACGAACCGAATTTATGGGAAAGCGTATTTTCCGGAGGCTTTCGGAGTGAGGGAGAGGATATAAGCTTTTATCCGTTTCCCTTGCCATATTCACGCTGAATGTCATAAGCACCCTTTCATCTTTTCTCCTTTATAAAATCTTTCCGCCTGCATCGAAACGGGGTGCAGGCGGAGCTTTTTTATGTTCTTTATTCTATTCGGATAATCAGTAAAGATATACACTGAGAAGGCTTACGCTGTCCGTACTCCAGCTAAGTGGCATACCCGCCTTTTCCGCCAGCTTCGAGGCATCGACGCAGTATGCGGAAAGGCAGGAAAAGTGCTTTTCCGGTGCGGGACAGGGCTCACCGGAAGAGCATTTGCAGGGTGAGCATATTCCGCAGGGGCCGGACATAATGAGGTTAAAGTCCTCTTTTTCTCCCCTTGCCTTTTCGATTTCGGAGACAAGTGAGAAAGTCATTTCCGTGTGCTTTTTCTTAAGGGCCTTTGTAAGCTCACCGTCCATGGCATTCTGCCCGGGGTAATAGGACTTAAGAACAATGGCATTTTTATATCTGTCAATCTTCGCCCTCATTTCCTCGGGGGAGCCGCAGTAGGGCGGGCAGGCGTAGTTGGCATTGTAGTTTCCGCAGGAGTTTTCCTCGCAGAATTTGCGGAAGGAGGGCTCGGTTGGGATATCCTCTGTACGTAAGTAGGAAACGGCATGAAAGCCGCAGCCAAGGGCAAGGGCAATTCTTTCTTCTGTTTTCATGGTATTAACTATCCCCGTTTATATATTACTGCCTCCCGCGGAGACTTATCCGGGGGAGGCAGACCGGTTTAATCCTTATTTATCAGCCGATGGAGAAGAATGCGTCCATTCCGGGGTAGACGGGAACATCGTAGAGCTCGTCCTCGATTCTGAGAAGCTGATTGTACTTGGCAACTCTGTCGGTTCTGGAGGGGGCGCCTGTCTTAATCTGACCTGCGTTAACGGCAACGGAGATATCGGCAATGGTGGTGTCCTCGGTCTCGCCGGAGCGGTGGGAGACAACTGCGGTGTAGCCTGCTCTGTGAGCGGTCTGAATTGCATCGAGAGTCTCTGTGAGGGTGCCTATCTGGTTTACCTTGATGAGGATTGCGTTTGCAACGCCGAGGGAAATGCCCTTCTTAAGGCGCTCGGTGTTGGTTACGAAGAGGTCGTCGCCAACGAGCTGAATCTTCTTGCCGAGGGCGTCTGTGAGCATCTTCCAACCCTCCCAGTCATCCTCTGCCATACCGTCCTCAATGGAGATGATGGGGTACTTCTCGCAGAAGTCAACCCACATATCAACCATTTCCTGTCTGGTCTTTACGGTGCCGCGCTTGGGCAGGTGGTAGCACTCGTCCGTTGCGTCAAACCAGGCGGATGCGGCGGGGTCCATGGCAATTTTGAAGTCCTCGCCGGGCTTGTAGCCGGCCTTCTCAATTGCGGAAACAAGTGCCTTAAGAGCGTCCTCATCGGAATCGAGGTCGGGGGCGTAGCCGCCCTCATCGCCGACACCGGAGGAGGGAACGACCTTCTTGAGGGTGTGGAAAACCTCGGCGCACATACGAAGGGCCTCGGAGAAGCTCTTTGCGGAAACGGGCATAATCATGAATTCCTGAATGTCAACGCTGTTGTTTGCGTGAGCGCCGCCGTTAAGAACGTTCATCATGGGAACGGGAAGAGTCTTTGCGTTGCAGCCGCCGATGTAGTTGTAAAGGCCCACACCGCTTGCCTCGGCCGCTGCCTTTGCGCAGGCCAGAGAAGCGCCGAGAATGGCGTTTGCACCCAGTCTTGTCTTGTTGGGGGTGCCGTCAAGCTCAATGAGGATGCGGTCAATGGAGGGCTGGTCAAGAGCATTGAGGCCGATGAGGCACTCTGCAATCTCACCGTTAACATTCTCAACAGCCTTGAGAACGCCCTTGCCAAGGTAACGGCCCTTGTCGCCGTCACGAAGCTCGCAGGCCTCGTAAATACCTGTGGAGGCACCGGAGGGAACGGCGGCTCTGCCGACGGTTCCGTCATCAAGAGTTACCTCAACCTCAACAGTGGGGTTTCCGCGGGAGTCGAGAATCTCCCTTGCCATAACATCGACTATTTCAAAATATGCTTTCATAATAATCTCCTGTAATTATTTATTGCAATTTTAGTTTATTTGAGAAGAAGGCTCTTTCCGGTCATTTCGGGGGGCTGGGGAAGACCGAGAAGGTCAAGGACCGTGGGGGCAATGTCGCAGAGCCTGCCGAAGCGAAGCCTGTTGACATACCTGCCCACAAGAATCAGGGGAACGGGATTGGTTGTGTGTGCGGTGTGGGGGCTTCCGTCGGGCAGAAGCATACTGTCTGCATTGCCGTGGTCTGCTGTAATAAGTGAAATACCGCCCATATCCTCAACGGCCATAACAAGTGCCTCTACGCAGTGGTCAACGGTCTGTACGGCTTTTACGGCTGCGTCCATTACGCCGGTGTGTCCGACCATATCGCAGTTTGCGAGGTTGCATATGATAACATCGTACTTTCCGCTCTTTATTGCCTCACAGCACTTTTCCGTAACCTCAATGGCGCTCATCTCGGGGATGAGGTCATAGGTGGGGTACTCTCTGGGCGAGGGAACGAGAATTCTGTCCTCTCCGGGGAAGGTTTCCTCAACGCCGCCGTTAAAGAAGAAGGTGACGTGGGCGTATTTTTCCGTCTCCGCAATACGGAGCTGGGTAAGACCCTTTTCGGAAAGATATTCGCCGAGAGTGTTGCGCAGGCGATGGGGCGGGAAGGCAACGGGCAGGGGAAGAGTCTTGTCATACTGTGTCATGCAGACATAGTCAAGGCTAAGGGGCTTTATTGTAAGCTCCCAGTCCTCCGGGAGAAGAGAGCACAGGGCTCTTGTAATCTCCCTTGCCCTGTCGGGGCGGAAGTTAAAGAAGATGAAGCTGTCGCCCTCGGAAACCAGACCCTCGGGGCAGCAGACAACGGGCTTTACAAACTCGTCGGTAATGCCCTCGTCGTAGCTGTCGGAAACGGCCTTGACGGGGTCTTCCTCCCTTTTGCCCTCGCCGAGGACCATGGCATTATATGCCTCCTGAATGCGGTCAAAGCGCTTGTCTCTGTCCATGGCATAAAATCTGCCCATAACCGTTGCGATTTTTCCGCAGGAGAGCTCCTCACACTTGTTTTTAAGGGCCTCAACATAGCCCTTTCCGCTCTTTGGGGGGACATCGCGTCCGTCAAGGAAGGCGTGGATATATACCTTTTCAAGGCCGAGGGCCTTTGCCATTTCAACAAGGGCGAAAACGTGCTCAATATGGCTGTGGACTCCGCCGTCTGAGAGAAGTCCGCCCAGATGAAGTGCCTTTCCCTTTTCCCGGGCATTCAGCATAGAGGCCTTTATAGCCTCGTTTTCAAAAAAGCTCTTGTCCTCGATGGCTCTGCTTATTTTGGGAAGGTCCTGATAGACAACTCTTCCGGCGCCTATGTTTGTGTGGCCCACCTCACTGTTTCCTATCTGACCCTCGGGAAGACCGACATCAAGGCCGGAGGCGGAGAGAGCGGAGTTGGGGCACTGCATGAAAAGACTTCCCATGGCGGGGGAATCCGCCCTGTAAATGGCGTTGCCGTCATTTTCCGGGCCAATGCCGAAGCCGTCGAGAATTAAAAGAAGAAGGGGCTTTTTCATTATTGTGCTTAGCCCTGTGCGCTTGCGGCGATAATGGCGGCAAAGTCTGCGGGCTTAAGGGAGGCACCGCCGATGAGTCCGCCGTCGATGTCGGGCTTGCCCAGAAGCTCGGGTGCGTTGGAGCCCTTCATGCTTCCGCCGTAAAGGATGGATACGCCGCGGGAGATGAGGGAGCCGCGAAGCTTCTTGATGGTCTCGCGGATAAATGCGCAGACCTCCTCTGCCTCGTCTGCGGTTGCGGTCTTGCCTGTGCCGATTGCCCATACGGGCTCGTATGCGATAACGGAGGCCTTGACCTGTGCATCGCTCATACCGTTAAGGGCGGCCTTGACCTGATACTCGATGAGGGGGAGAGTGAGGCCCTTCTCACGCTGCTCAAGGCTCTCGCCTACGCAGATAATGGGAACAAGACCGTTTTCAAAGGCCTTGAGTGCCTTCAGGTTAACCTCGGCATCGGTCTCGCCGTGGTACTGTCTTCTCTCGGAATGTCCTACGATGACATACTTGCAGCCTGCGTCCTTAAGCATGGCGCCGGAGATTTCGCCGGTGTATGCGCCCTTGTCGTAAACGCTTAAATCCTGACCGCCCACATCAATGCTCTTGCCCTTGGAGGCCTTTACCATTGCGGGGATGATAACTGCGGGGGCGCAGATGGCAACGGAGCAGGGGGGCTTCTTGCCCATGATTTCGGAAAGTCCCTTTGCAAAGGCATCTGCCTCGGAGGGCAGCATATTCATTTTCCAGTTTCCTGCGATAATAGTCTTGCGATATCTCTTGTTCATGATGATTATCTCCTTATATAAGAAAGAGTTTTATTTTTAAGCCTATTGATTTTTTATCTGTCCTCAAGGCAGGCAACACCGGGGAGCTCAAGACCCTCGAGGAATTCAAGGGAGGCGCCGCCGCCTGTTGAGATGTGGGTCATTTTATCTGCAAAGCCAAGCTGAGTAACCGCTGCTGCACTGTCTCCGCCGCCGATGATGGTGATGGCACCGGAGGAGGCCATTGCTCTTGCAACGGATTTGGTTCCCTCGGCAAAGGCGGGGAACTCGAATACGCCCATGGGGCCGTTCCAGATAACCGTGCCCGCATCGGCAACCGCCTCGGAGAAGAGCTTTATGGATTCCTTTCCGATGTCAAGGCCCATATAGCCTTCGGGGATTTCGGAGGAGGGGACTGTCAGGAAGTCTTCCGTATTTTCGAAGGTGGTGTGAACGGCAGTGTCAACGGGAAGGAGGAATCGGACACCCTTTTCCTTTGCCTTTTTAATCATCTCTGCGGCATATTCGACTCTGTCTGCCTCCAGAAGGCTGTTTCCGACCTCATAGCCCTGTGCCTTCAGGAAGGTGTAGGCCATACCGCCGCCTATTATGATGGTGTCGGCCTTCTCGAGAAGGTTGTTGATAACGCCGATTTTATCGGAGACCTTGGCACCGCCCAGAATGCATACGAAGGGGCGCTTGGGAGCCTCAAGGGCCTTGCCCATGATTTCAAGCTCCTTGTCGATAAGGAAGCCGCTTACTGCGGGAAGATAATCCGCAACGCCCTTTGTGGAGGCGTGTGCTCTGTGAACCGTACCGAAGGCATCGGATACGAAAACCTCGCCGAAGGCGGCAAGGGCCTTTGAAAACTCGGGGTCGCATTTCTCCTCGCCCTTGTCAAAGCGGGTGTTTTCAAGAAGCATAATCTCGCCGGGCTTAAGGGCAGAGGCCTTGCTTTTTGCATCCTCGCCTATGGTATCCTTTGCAAAGATGACCTCCTGTCCGAGAAGCTCGGAAAGGCGGACGGCAACGGGGGCCAGACTGAGGGAGGCCTTGTATTCTCCCTTGGGCTTGCCGAGATGAGAGCAGGCAACAAGGGCTGCGCCCTCATCCAGAAGGTAGCGGATTGTGGGAAGGGCGGCAACGATTCTTGTATCGTCGGTTATTTCCCCTGTTTCCTTGGAGAGAGGAACATTGAAGTCGCAGCGCAGAAGAACGCGCTTGCCCTTAAGGTCAATGTCCTTTACGTTTTTCTTTGAGTAGTTCATAAAATACCTCCATGAGAAGCTTATGGCTGTTTATTATCTGTATGGGCCATGCTGCCCGTGCCCGTAAGCTCGGGGAAGCCCTGCTGCTTCAGAGCCTCGTATAGCAGAATGGCAACGGAATTTGAAAGGTTAAGGCTGCGCACGGGGCCCCACATGGGAATCCTTATGCAGCGGTCCCTGTATCTCTCGCGGATATATTCGGGAAGGCCTGCCGTTTCCTTGCCGAAGAGAAGCTTTACGTTTTCCGTACGGAAGTCGGCCATGTCGTAGCTGACGGGGGCCTTGGTTGTTGCAAGCCAGAGGTTATCATCCCCGTTTTTTTCGATGAATTCATCGAAGCTCTCGTAAACGTGAAGGTCCAGATACTGCCAGTAATCAAGACCCGCTCTTTTAACGGCCTTCTCGGAGATGTCAAAGCCCAGAGGCTTAATGAGATGAAGACGGGAGAGGGTGCAGGCGCAGGTCCTTGCGATGTTTCCCGTGTTTGCCGGAATTTCCGGCTCCAGAAGAACGATATCTATCAAAATGCTTTCCTCCCTCCGTCCTCCGGGAAGGAAGACTCCCTTCACGGACTTTCCGAAACTGAATTATACACCTAAAAAGTGGTAAATTCAATAGATTATTGCAAAAAACAGCGGTTTTTAATAAGAAATTGTGCGAAAATCAATTCTTGACAGAAGCGATATTTCGGCTATAATCAAATCAGAATAAGGCCTTTTGGGAAAGGAAGTGAGACAGGAAAATGCAGCGCTGTGTTATTGTGGGCGGTGCCGAAATAAGAAACCCGGAATTTATAAAAAAGCAGCTTCTTCCCGATGATTATATTATTATCTGCGATTCGGGACTTATGCATCTTTCGCCTCTGGGCCTTACACCCGATTTAATCATCGGTGATTTCGATTCTCACCAAAGACCCTCTCTCCCCTGCGAGATTATCGTTCTTCCCGTGGAGAAGGACGATACGGATACTGTCTATGCCATTAAGGAGGCTGTGAGAAGAGGCTTCGAGAGCTTTCTTTTGCTGGGCGTTTCGGGGGGGAGGCTCGACCATACCCTCGTTAACGTGTCCGCACTTCTGATGCTTCACGAAAGGGGCCTGCACGCTGTCCTTGCCGATGACTACTCCCTTATGGAAATCGTGGGAAAAAGCCCTGTTTTCGTTAAAGGAGACTGTCCTTATTTTTCTCTTCTCGCCATATCGGGCCCTGCCCGGGGCGTCACAATAAGGGGGGCAAAGTACTGCCTTGAAAACGCCGAAATTCTCCCCTCCTATCAGTACGGCACGGGAAATGAGGTGCTTTCCGGGGAAAAGGCGGAAATATCCGTGCAGGACGGCTGCCTTCTTCTTATGAGAATATTTAAGGACGGAGAAAAAACAAAGGAGGATTGACCATGCCCGGAGCAGCAATAATAATCATATATCTTGTGATTATCGTTCTTGTGAATGTAAAAAAGGCGAAGATAAAGGGCTCGGACCCGGGAAAGAGACAGAGCACCCCCTTAAGGCGCACGGGCACAGAGGAAACCCATGGAAAGAGCGCTCACATTCCCCCGCAGAGACAGGGCGCACCCTTAATACAGGTTCGCGAAAGCCCCTCGGAGCACGCAAAAACCCATAACCCGGACGGCTCCCACGGGGTTTCGGCCCGCACGGGACACAAGTACACCTTCTGCAGACACTGCGGAAGCCAGCAATGCACAAGCGATGTACGCTGTACCTCCTGCGGAAGGAGAATATAATAAAATTACAGAAAAAAGCCCTTTGAAGCAGAAATTAAAGCTGCTGTCAAAGGGCTTTCTGTTATTTATTTTTTAAGGCTTTCCTCGGGTATGTTTTCAAAGAAATCGTTTTTATTGACGTCCTCACCCACAAGTGACCTGTAAAGACCGAAAATACGGCTGTCCCAGTAGCGGTTATAGTAGTTGTACATATCCCCGAACTGCTCCGAGACGTGGCAGTCAAGCCCCTTTATGGCAACGGCCTCTGCGGAAAGACCGCCGAAGCTTTCAAGGTAAATGCTCTTCCAGTCCATAAAAATCCGATTTTCGGGGTAGAGGTGGAGGTAGGTTTTCGGTGTGTCCCAGGTGCCGTATTTTTCGGCGCTTTCCGGGAATATGCTCTCGTCCGCGGCGTAGTAAACGGACCGGCAGAGGTTGTCCCCCGTCAGGCAGTGCGCCCCGTGACCGTACTCGCCCTTAATGTCCTGGGCAAGAACAACGGAGGGCTTAAAGCGGCGCAGCTGCTCCACCTGATATTCGCAGAAGCCCTCTTCGCCGTAGGCATATCTGCCTCCCGAGAGGTACTCCACGGGAATGTCCTTTAGGGTGCTGAAGACGGGGTAGTGGTCAATGCCCACGGTCCACAGACCGTTTAATGCCTCGTGAGTGCGAAGGGCGTTTGTTATGTGCCCTATCTGATAGGCAACCTGAACCCTGTAGCCCCTCTCCCTGCCGTAGTAGGGCAGAGTGCCTCCGAAGAAGATGTGCTCATCATCGCAGTGGGTGGAGATAAGAAGCAAATCCGCCTCCTCCCAGGGCTCCTTCCACTTCTGCACATAGTCGGGAACAGCCCCCTCGGAGTAGGCATATACATCGCAGAGCCTTATATACTCCGTGCCGGAAAGGCAGAGGCGAAAGTCCGTTATTTCTTCGGGCAGAGAAATATATTCGTGCCAGAAGCCCTTTTCACCGCAAAGGACACTGCCGCCCTCATATTCAAGAGTATACTCACCCGGTGTGCAGTCCCAGATGAAATAGAGGCTTTTTACGGGAGTGTCGCAGTGGAAAAGAATCTCCTCGTAGGAGCTTATATAGTTGTAGGTCTCCCAGTCCCTGTCCCCAAAGGCCCATCGGCTGCCGCCGCCAACGGTGCAGGAAAGGGCGGCGGTAAGGTCCTCGGCGGGATAGTCGGGCTCCGGACTCTCAGCGGAAAGCTCTTCCTCCTCGGGCACGGGGTCTGTCTCAGGCTCGGGCTCGGGCTTAAGAGAAGTCTCCTCTTTTTCGGGGATAATTTCGGGCACTGCGGAAGGGGCGGGGGCTGCCTCCAGGCTTGCGGAGGGGGAGGATATACTAACGGGGGGTGAAGTCTCTTCCACGGGAGGCTTTTCTCCGCAGGCGGAAAGAGCCGTCAATAATAAAAGAAGAAGCACGGGGATTAATAATTGTTTTATATTATTCATAAGCCTTCCTGCCGCTTATCGTTAATGTATCCGAAGGCGTCCCAGGGGAAAGCCCTTTCGGGAAGGGCGCAAAAGCTTTTCATTTCTCCCGTTTCGGGGTGCGGGAAGCTTATTCCGCAGGAAAAAAGAGCAATGCCGCAGCCCTTTTCACGGCTTCCGTACTTTCCGTCTCCCAGAAGGGGGAGCTTTCTTGCGGCAAACTGTGCCCTTATCTGATGAAAGCGCCCTGTGTGAAGAGTAACGTGAACAAGGGCCTTTTCTCCTGCCGTTT
The DNA here is from genome assembly GCA_024404735.1 of Oscillospiraceae bacterium. Taxonomy (GTDB): domain Bacteria; phylum Bacillota; class Clostridia; order Oscillospirales; family Oscillospiraceae; genus JAKSPP01. Next base: position 9,306 of record JAKSPP010000052.1, read on the forward strand.
CAAGGACGGTATAGGAAAGCTCCGCCTCCTTTACGCCCTTGCGAAGGCTCTTAACGGGGAAGCTTTTGCCCTTTTTTACATCCTTGTAGAGATAGTCGTGCATAATGCCGCTGCTTTCCGCGGGAGTGCCCGGGATAACGGCAAGGTATTCCTTTTTAAGGGCGTTTTCCGCAATTGCCTTTGAAAGTGCGGCGGCGGCACTCTGTCCGATTGCAAACACCATAAGACCGCCCACGGCGGTATCGAGGCTGTGAACGCAGTATACCCTTTTCCCGGGCAGAAGAGCCTCAAGAGCGGAGGGGAGCTCCTTCTCGCACTCAGACCCCACGGGCTTTATGCAGACAACAAGACTTCTGTCACTGTATATGATAATAGGCTCGGAAGGCATAAACAGTACTCTCCTTAATATCGGCAGAGGGGGAATAGCCCCCCGGGGCAAGCGACCCTGTGCCTTTAATCTCTTATGGCAAAAAAATAAACGCTCCTTAAAAAAGGAGCGTTTATTTTCTGGCGGAGAAGAAGGGATTCGAACCCTTGAATGGCTTATGACCATTACA
>JAKSPP010000053.1 GCA_024404735.1 Oscillospiraceae bacterium
GGCCCTTGCACCTCCCGGCGGAATAGCTGATGTTCATGCGGGTGGTCGATGTCCGCATCCGTTCATCCAGTTCCCCGACCGTCAATTTGGCCAGTTCCGGCGCGTAGCTGGCAAGGGCGACATGAAAGTTCCTGAACGCCTTCTGACCTGCCAGGTTCCCAAGCGTCTCCCGGCCCGCTTCCGTCATGTTAAGCAGAAGAAGGCCCGGTGCGGACGGACCCTGAAAGCCAAACAGAGTTTTGCTCTCAGAGGCAAGAGAAAGCCAGAGCTCTTTCTTTTCCTCTCCGTCTGCGGAAACCTCATAAAGAAGATGCCTGCTCATATATCCGCTGAAGGGTATCTCACCTATGTTTATCTGCATAGTATCGCTCTCCTTTCGGTCGGTAACGAAAATGTTGCAGGAAATTCATCGGTTATATTATGACGTTGAATAAAATATATTTTTTTTAATATTAAATATCGGGTATCAGTCAAGGTACTTTGCCTTGTAGTCGCCGTACATAATCTTGAAGCTCTCGTCGGAGAAATGAACCTCGTTGGTGTAGCTGTGAGCTTCTGTTATATTGTCGCTGTACTGAAGAACATTAACGGCAATGTTGGAGCAGTGGTCGGATACTCTCTCCAGGTCTGTCAGTATGTCGGAGAATACAAAGCCCTGGGTTGTGGAGCATATTCCGGACTGCAGTCTTCTTATATGGCTGGATCTGTAGCGGTCCTTCATATCATCGATAACCTGCTCCAGAGGCTCAACCTTTCTTGCGGCACCTGCGCTGTCGGAGCAGTAGGCCTCAACTGCAAGAGAAACAACCTCGTTTACGGCATCGAACATACGCCTTAATTCGTCCTTGGCCTCATCGGAGAAATAAATGGCCTTGCGGGACATTTCACTTCCGGCCTCCGTAAGGTTCTTTGCGTGGTCGGAAATTCTTTCGAAATCTCCGATGGAGTGCAGCATTTCCGCAACAAGCCTGTTATCCGAGGCGGAAAGGGCAAGACCGGAGAGCTTGATAAGATAAGCTCCGATTTTGTCCTCCATAACGTCAAGCTCGTCCTCAAGGTCGTCCACGTTCTTTGCCGTTGCTTCATCATAATCAAGAACTATGCCCATGGCCTTCTTAACCGTAATCTGAGCAAGCTGGCCCATGTTCTGGGTGATTTCGTGACATCTTCTGACGGCAACACCGGGAGTCTTAAGGAGATTTTCGTCCAGAAGCTCATACTGTGCTTCCTTGCTGTCGGCCTTAACGATAAGTCCGGTAATCTTAACTATAGCATTTGAGAAGGGAAGAAGGATTGCAGTTGAGATGATTTTTGAGCCCGTGTGGACAATTGCGATGTCAAATGCACTCAGAGGCACCATCATCCAGTCGGGGTCAAAGCCCCATTTGAGTATGCACAGGGGAATTATAAAGATAAGCATTGTCAGTACATTGAATACAATGTATACCCATGCGGAGCGGCGTGCGTCTCTGTTTGTACCGACAGAGGCAAGGAGAACGATAAGACCCGCACCGATGTTCTGACCGAGAATAATGGGGAAGGCATTTCCGAAGGAGATGATTCCCGTAACCGCGGCAGCCTGAATAATACCGACGGCGGCCGAGGAGGACTGTAAAACGGCGGTCATAATAAAGCCCGCAATTACACCGAGAATGGGGTTTGAAAGAGCCAGCATTACCGTCCTGAATAAATCGGAGGAACGAAGGGGGCTCATTGTGTCACTCATAGTGCCCATTCCGTACATCAGAATGGAGAAGCCGAGGAGAATATATCCTACGTCCTTTCTTATATCCCTCTTGGAGAAAAGAACCATAATGGCGCCTATCAGGGTGAGAATGGGAACGAAGGTGTCCGGGTCTATAAGCTTTAATATAAGCTTTTCGCCGCCGGAGATGGAGTTAAGCGAAAGAATCCAGGCGGTAACCGTTGTACCGATATTGGCACCGAAGGTAATTCCGACGGAGTGCTCAAGTGTCATAATACCGGAGTTAATGAAACCGATAACCATAACGCTTGTGGCTCCGGAGGACTGAATGAGAGCCGTAACTCCGGCACCCAGCAATGCCGCACCGCGAGGAGAGGCCGTCGTTGTTTCAAGAACGCCCTTAAGCTGGCCGCCGGCCTGCCGTTTGACTGCGTCGCCCATAACGTGCATGCCGAAGAGAAATAAACCGAGACCGCCGAAGAAACCGAGAAGGGAAAATAAATCCATTTTACATTGTACCTCCATAGTACATAATTGTCCGATGACAATTTTTTCACATATCAAATCCACTCTATACTGTGGAAATTATATAGCAACATCCGTAGAAATACAAGTCATTTTTTGTCAAATTTGTGTTAATAATTATATTGACTTTTGGTAAATAAAGTAATAAAATACTGCAATAACGAGTACACCTCTTTTTTCAGGAGATTATATACACCATGATCATTACCGCTTCCTTCGCTCTCCTCCTTATTATGGCCGACCTTATGGGCGGCCTTCTAGTCATGGAAAAAGCGAAGTGAAGTTTCCTATCTTTCTGCGTTTTACGGGCTTCACTTTAGTTAAGTGAAGCTTTTTTTGTTAGGTTTAAGTTTACTATTATATATAATATACATTATTTGCTTTTCGGAATGCATATTTTAAGTCCCGAGGAAGATACAAAATGAGTTTTATTTCAGAACTGGCCTCAGGTCCGAGGAAAATCGCCGTAACGGGTCCCTTCGGCTGCGGCAAGTCCGAGTTTTCCGTTTCCCTTGCCTGCGCTCTTGCCGGGATAGGGGATATGAAAACGGCCCTGTGCGACCTTGACATAGAAAACCCCTACTTCCGCTCAAGAGAAATGAAAGCCGCCCTTGAGGAAAGGGGAATAGAGGTTTTCTCCGACCCCTTTGACGGCAAAAACGGCTCCGAGCTTCAGACGATTTCTCCCAAGGTCAAGGCTCCCCTTGAAAACCCCATGTACAGAACAGTCCTCGATACAGGCGGTGACTATACCGGCGCCATGGTACTCAATCAGTTTTCGCGCCAGCTTTCCGATGCAGTTTCCATTCTGTTTGTAATAAACAAATACCGCTTCGGCTCCGATACCGTTGAAAAGGTAAAAAACCAGATTTCTTCCATAGAGAGTGTAACGGGTCTTTCCGTAACGGGTCTTGTTTCAAATACTCACCTCATTAAGGAAACCACCCTTGAGGACCTTCTCGAGGGCTATGAATTCGCCCTTGAGGCGGAAAAGGAACCGGGCATCCCTCTTCTGTGTACTCTCTGCCCGCCCTTCCTTGCCCATGAGGCAGAGGGCAAAATTCCGGACCTTTTTCCCATAGGCATGTATTTAAGAGCGTCTTATCTCGATAAGCGCATCTGACATAAAATCCGTAAATAAATAATATTCACATAAACAAGGAGGCTATTTTCAATGAAGAAGCGCTTCAAACTGGTATTCAACAGCAACAAGTGCAAGGGCTGCGAGCTTTGCGTAAATGCCTGCCCCAAAAATGTACTTACTCTTGATGCCAATGTCAACGAAAAAGGATATCACCCCGCATGTGCCGCTAATCCCGGGGATTGCGTCGGCTGCACCAGCTGCGCTCTTATGTGCCCGGATTGCTGCATAAGCATCTATGAACTTGAGGAGGGAGAAAACTGATATGGGAAAAGTATTGATGAAGGGCAATGAAGCCTTTGCCGAGGCCGCTATCAGAGCCGGCTGCAAGTGCTATTTCGGATACCCCATAACCCCGCAGAACGAAATTCCCGAGTATATGAGCCATGAGCTTCCCAAGGCCGGCGGTGCTTTTGTACAGGCCGAGAGTGAGCTTGCCGCTATTTCCATGGCTTACGGCGCTGCCGCTGCAGGCGGAAGAGTATTCATCTCCACCTCTTCTCCCGGACTTTCCCTTATGCAGGAGGGTCTCGGCTTCATCTGCTCTGCAGAGGTTCCCGTTGTTGTTCTTAACGTCTCCCGTGGCGGCCCCGGTGTCGGCGGCATCCAGCCCGGTCAGGCAGACTACATTCAGGTAACCCGCGGCGGATATAACGGCGACTGCAAAATCCCCGTTTTCGCCCCCGCAGGAATTCAGGAATGCGTTGATACAATCTACAAGGCCTTTGATATTGCCGAAAAGTACAGAAACCCCGTTCTCATTTTTGCCGACGGTATGATGGGACAGATGATGGAGCCCGTTGTTCTCCCCGAGGCAAAGGGAATTACCGCCGTTGAGGATATTCCCTCCGTAAAGCCCTGGGCAATAACCGGCACAGACCATCACGAGGGCAGAAACGTTGTTTACTCCCTCCGTATGCAGCCCGATGTTCTCGAGGCTCATGTCGAGCACCTCTTCGAGAAGTATGACGAGGCCGCAAAGGAGCTTGTTGATTATAAGGCATACAGCCTTGATGAGGCAGAGCTTGTATTCGTTGCATTCGGTACCATGTCCCGTCTCTGCATGGAGGCCATTGAGATTCTCGGCGAGCGCGGAATCAAGGCAGGACTTATCCGTCCCATAAGCCTCTGGCCCTATCCCGATGCAGCCTTCGACCTGATTCCCTCCACCTGCAAAACCGTAATTTCCACCGAGCTCAATATGGGCCAGATGATATTTGATGTTAAAAACGCAGTAAGCGGCAGATTCCCCGTGGACTTCATCGGAAGAACCGGCGGTATCGTCCCCTCCTCTTTGGAGATAGCCGACAGAGCCGAGAAGATTCTCGCTTCCCGCAAGTAAGGCAAAGGAGAAAGACGGAATATGAAAACAGTATTTGAGCCCACAAAGGGTATGACTCCCGCAGATACAAGCTATTGCCCCGGCTGTACCCACGGCATAGCCCACAGACTTATTATGGAGGTTCTGGATGAGCGCGGACTTCTGGGAAACACCATCGGTGTTGTTCCCATCGGCTGCTCCATTAACGCCCATCACTTCATGAATATCGATATGTGCGAATCCACCCACGGAAGAGCACCCGCCATCGCAACAGGCATCAGAAGAGTTCACCCCGATAAGGTAGTATTCACCTATCAGGGCGACGGTGACCTTGCCTCCATCGGTGCCGGCGAAATCGTTCATGCCGCTCACAGAGGCGAGAAATTCTCCACCTTCTTCATCAACAACGCAATCTACGGTATGACAGGCGGTCAGATGGCCCCCACAACACTTATCGGTCAGAAGGCAACCACCTGTGTTTCCGGAAGAACCGTTGAGCAGGCCGGTATGCCCCTTCGTATGTGCGAGATTCTCTCTCAGATTGACTGCTGTGTCTACGCAGAGAGAGTTATGCTCACAACTCCCGCAAACATCCGCAAGGCAAAGAAGGCAATTAACAGAGCCCTTGATGTTCAGCTTCAGGGTCTCGGCTTCGGCTTTGTTGAGTTCTTAAGCTCCTGCCCCACCAACTGGGGTCTTGCTCCCAAGGACGCCCTCAAATATGTTGAGGAGAAGATGTCCGCATATTACCCCGTGGGCGTATTCAAAAAGCCCGAGGGTATCGACTGATTGGGGGAGGAGAGAATAATATGAAATCCAAAATGTTTTTTGCAGGCTCCGGCGGACAGGGAACTCTGGCCATCGGACAGATGATAGCAAAGGCCGCAATGGATGAGGGAAAGGAAGTCACCTGGCTTCCCTCCTACGGCCCCGAAATGCGCGGCGGTACCGCAAACTGCACCGTCGTTGTTTCCGATAAGCCCATTTCCTGCCCCCTTATCAATGAGGCAGACGTCCTCCTTGCCATGAACCTTCCTTCTCTTCTTAAGTTTGAGTCTATGGTCGCCCCCGGCGGACTTCTTATCGTAAACTCCTCTCTGGTTCCCGAGAAGCCCAAACGCACCGACATAAGAGTTCTCGAGATTCCCGCCAATGAGAAGGCAATCGAGCTCGGCAATGACAGAGCGGCAAATATGATTATTCTCGGTGCCATCGTCAGGGAGACAGGCATCGTAAATCCCGATACGGTTTACCATCAGCTTGAAAAAATGTTCTCCGGAAGAAAGGCCTCCTTCCTTCCCGGAAACATCAAGGCCTTTGAGCTTTACCTTAAGTAATCCCCCCATTAATTCTAAGGAGCATTACCAATGAAAACAATCGCAATTTCCGATATGACAATTCGCCAGTCGGCGTCCGGCAATTCCTTCTCTCTCAGCTTCCGCGAGAAGATTGAGGTTGCCAAGATGATGGATAAGGTAGGCGCAAATGTAATCGAGGCTCCCGGAGCAGGTTCCGGAAAAACGGAAGTCCTTCTCATAAAGTCTCTGGCCTCCGCCGTTAAATTCAGCACCCTTGCAGTTCCTGTTGAGGCAGGAAACGCAGATAATCTTAATACGGTCCTTTCCGCTCTTTCCGAGGCCGTTTCCCCCCGTGTTCAGGTCCGTCTTCCCGTTTCCACCGTTCAGATGGAGTATTTCAGACACATCAAGGCCGAGAAGATGGTTGACCTTATAAAGTCCTCTGTTTCCATGTGCAGGGAAAAGATTGCCGATGTGGAGTTTGTTGCAGAGGATGCCGGAAGGGCAGAGCCCGAGTTCCTCAGGGAGGCTGTTCTGGCCGCTGCAGAGGCCGGCGCTTCTGTTGTTACAGTCTGCGATACCGCGGGAATACTTCTCCCCGATGAGTTTATTTCCTGGGTCTCCGGCGTAAGAGCCTACCTCCCCGAGAATGTAAAGCTCGGTGTTGAGTGCTCAAACGAGCTCTATATGGCAGACACCTGCTCCGTTGCAGCATTAAGGGGCGGTGCCGATGAAATCAAGGCAGCCACCTACGGCGATAAATTCGCCGATATGGCAAAGATTGTCAGAATGCTCAAGGGTCGCGGTGCCGATATCGGCATAGCCTGTGATGTAAAGACAACCGAGCTTGAAAGAACAACCGCAAACATAAAGCGCATCTGCACAGGCGGTGCAAAGCGCCTTTCTCCCTTCGGAGAGGCAGGAAAGAATCAGGATTCCGACATTGTTCTCACTCCCCATGACGAGCTTCCCGCAATCTGCAGGGCAGTTGTCGACCTCGGCTATGAGCTGTCCGATGATGATAACGCCAAGGTGTTCGAGGAGTTTAAGAAGATTGCCGAGAAGAAGGGCAAGGTAAGCGCAAGAGAGCTCGATGCCATTGTCGCTTCTGCCGCAATGCAGGTTCCCCCCACCTTCAGACTTGAAAGCTATGTAATCAATTCCGGCAATATCATTTCCAGTACTGCCCACATCCGTCTTAACAAGGGTGAGGCCGTAAAGGACGGTCTTGCCGTCGGTGACGGTCCCGTTGATGCAGCCTTCAGAGCAATCGAGCAGATTGTCGGCCGTCATTTTGAACTCGATGATTTCCAGATTCAGGCCGTTACAGAGGGCAAGGAGGCAATAGGTGAGTCTGTTATCCGCCTTCGCTCCGGCGGAAAGGTATATGCAGGCCGCGGTACCTCCACGGATATCGTCGGTGCTGCCGTAAATGCTTATATCAACGCTCTCAACAAAATTGTGTACGAGGAGGCATAAGAACATATGAAGCTTTCTTTCTCTACACGCGGCTGGCAGTCTCTCACATGGACAGAGCTTGTTGAAACAGCACTTGAGATGCATTTTAACGGCATTGAGCTCTATAATGTTTTCAAAGCCCCCGAGCTTACCGAAAAGGGAGGCCCCCTTCACAAGTACTCTGTTTCCGCAACCGTACGTACACTCAAGCAGTCCGATTTAACCATTCCCTGCCTTGACTCCTCCCTTGACCTCTACGGTATTTCCGAGGATGATCTTAAGTCACTCCGCGAACTTATGAGCCTTGCCGATGAGCTCTCCTGCCCCTATGTAAGCTTCTTTGCTTCAAAGGGTGAGCTTGACGATATCGAGAAGACCATGACTCCTCTTGTTGAGTATGCAGAGAATGTCGGTGTAACACTTCTTATAAAGACCAGCGGTATTTTTGCGGATACGGCTCTTCTCCGTGACCTCATGAACCGCTTTGCTTCCGATAATCTCGGCGCCCTCTGGGATATGCATCATCCCTACCGTGACCACGGTGAGTCTGCCGCACAGACAATAACCAATCTCGGTGCCTACGTTAAGCATGTCCATCTCCGTGACTCCGACGATAACGGCAATTACAACATTATCGGTGAGGGCACTCTTCCCATTCAGACAATGATGGATGCTCTCCGCTCCGTTGACTATGACGGCTTTATTTCCCTTGAGTGGAAGCCCGATTACCTCGAAGAGCTTGATGACAGAAATGTTATCTTCCCTTATTTTGTCAACTATATGAGCCGTTTCAACAAGGAAAACGGCAAGCGCTTTGACCTTTACTCCAACAACCGCAAGACAGGACACTTCATCTGGAAGAAGGATGCTCTTATCAGAGAGACCTTCCCCCAGGTACTTGACGCTCTTGTTGAGGAGTTCCCCGACCAGCTCGCAATTAAGTACACAACCCTTAACTATACAAGAACCTATTCTCAGTTCCGTGATGATGTTGACACCTTCGCCCGTGCCCTTATCTCCATGGGTGTTAAGCCCGGCAGCCATGTTGCAATGTGGGCAACCAATCTTCCCCAGTGGTTCATCGCATTCTGGGCAGTAACCAAAATAGGTGCTGTTTTCGTAACAGTTAACACAGCCTATAAGATTCATGAGCTCGAATATCTTCTCAAGCAGTCCGATTCCTGCATGCTTCTTATGGAGCAGAGCTTCAAGGACTCCAACTACGCCGAGATAGTAAATCAGCTCTGCCCCGAGCTTAAGACTACCAGAAAGGGAAGCCCCCTGCGCTGCCACAAGCTGCCCTTCCTCCGCAATATCATTACCATCGGCTTCTCTCAGGCCGGCTGTCTCAGCTGGGAGGAGGCTCTGGAGAGAGCTTCCGATACTCCCATTGAGGAGGTCAGAAGACTTGCCTCTCTCGTTAAGCCCGACGACGTCTGCAATATGCAGTACACCTCCGGTACAACAGGCTTCCCCAAGGGCGTTATGCTCACTCACTACAACGTTGTCAATGACGGTAAGTGCATAGGCGACAGAATGGACCTCTCCACCGCAGACAGAATGATGATTCAGGTTCCCATGTTCCACTGCTTCGGAATGGTTCTTGCCATGACGGCTTCAATGACCCATGGCGCAACAATTCTGCCTATTCCTTATTTCTCTCCCAAGTCATCCCTTGCCTGCATCAATGCCGAGAGAATTACGGCCTTCCACGGCGTTCCCACAATGTTCATTGCCATGCTTGAGCATCCCGACTTCCCCAAGACCGACTTCTCCTATATGAGAACAGGCATTATGGCCGGCTCTCCCTGTCCCGTTGAGGTTATGAAGAGCGTTGTCGAGAAGATGCATATGACAGAAATTACCATCGTTTACGGTCAGACAGAGGCATCTCCCGGCTGCACCATGTCCTCCACCGATGACCCCATCGAGGTACGTGTTGCAACCGTCGGAAGAGCAATGCCCGAAATCGAGTGCAAGATTGTAGACCCCGAGACCTATGAGGAGCTTCCCGTAGGCCAGATAGGCGAGTTCGTTGCCCGCGGCTACAATATTATGAAGGGCTATTACAAGATGCCCGAGGCAACAAAGGCCGCAATCGACCCCGACGGATGGCTTCACACAGGTGACCTTGCCTGCAAGACTCCCGAGGGCAACTACCGTATTACAGGACGCCTTAAGGATATGATTATAAGAGGCGGTGAGAACATTTACCCCAAGGAGATTGA
>JAKSPP010000054.1 GCA_024404735.1 Oscillospiraceae bacterium
ATTCCATGTACAACACTCCCCCCTGCTACAGCATCTATATGCTCGGCAAGGTTCTCAAGTGGGTTGAGAAAAACGGCGGCATCGCAGGCATGGAGAAGATGAAGAAGGAGAGAGCAAACAAGCTCTATGATTTCATCGCCGAGTCCGGTCTTTACAAGGGCTGCGCAGAGAGAGAATCTGCCTCCGATATGAACGTCACCTTCACTACAGGCGATAAGGACCTTGATGCAGCTTTCGCAAAGGAAGCAGGCAAGGTCGGTATACAGAACATCAAGGGTCACAGACTCGTCGGTGCTATGCGTGCATCCATCTACAATGCACAGCCCATGGAGTCCGTTGACTTCCTCATCGACTTCATGAAGAAGTTCGAGGCAGACAACAAGTAATCTTCACTGTTCCTAAAAACTAAAGTAATCGAAGGGAAGGAAAAATGAAAGAACTCTATCTCGGAAATGACGCCGTTGCGAGAGGTCTCTGGGAAGCAGGCTGCGCCTTTGTTTCCTCTTATCCCGGAACACCCTCAACGGAAATAACAGAGTCTGTTGCCCTTTACCCCGAAGTTTATGCCGAGTGGGCCCCCAATGAAAAGGTCGCAATGGAATCTGCCTTCGGCGCCGCACTCAGCGGTGTCCGCAGCTTCTGCGGAATGAAGCATGTTGGTCTCAATGTTGCAGCAGACCCTCTTTTCACAATATCCTACACGGGAATAAATGCCGGAATGGTTATTGCCGTTGCAGATGACCCCGGTATGCATTCCAGCCAGAATGAACAGGATTCCCGCCATTATGCAAAGGCAGCTAAGCTTCCTATGCTTGAGCCCTCCGATTCTGCAGAGGCAAAGGATTTTGCCAAGCTTGCATATGAGCTTTCCGAGGAGTTTGATACTCCCGTTATGCTCCGTATGTGTACCCGTGTTTCTCACTCAAGAAGCCTTATTGAGCTCTGTGAGCGCAGCGAGAAGGCACCCAGAACCTATGAGAAGACTCCCTCCAAGTACATAATGATGCCCGCAAACGCAAAGCGCCGTCACCCCTTTGTTGAGGAGCGTACCTTAAAGCTTGCCGACTGGGCAGAAAAGGCAGAAATCAACAGAGTTGACGAGGGCAGGGAAGCCACACGCGGAATTATCTGCAATGGAACCTGCTATCAGTATGTTAAGGAAGCCATCGGAGATAAATATCCCGTTCTCAAGCTCGGTATGATTAATCCTCTGCCCGAGAAGCTTATCAGGAGCTTTTCAGAGAAGGTAAACGAGCTCATTATCATAGAGGAGCTTGACCCCTTTATTGAGGAGTATGTAAAGAGTCTCGGTATTCCCTGCAAGGGCAAGGAGCTTTTCGGACTTCTTGGTGAGTTCTCTTCCAATATGGTTGCCGAAAAGCTCGGTGAGAAGCTTCCCGAGTGCGTTGCATACGATGACGCAATTCCCGGACGTCCTCCCGTAATGTGCTCCGGCTGCCCCCACAGAGGCATTTACTATGTTCTCAAGAAGCTGGGTCTCCATGTTCTCGGTGACATCGGCTGCTACACTCTCGGTGCCGCCCAGCCCCTTAATGCTCTTGATACCACCATTTGCATGGGCGCATCCGTTTCCGGTCTCCACGGCTTTAATAAGGCAGGCGGAAGCCGTGACGGAAAGAAGGCCGTCGGCGTAATCGGCGACTCCACCTTTATGCATTCCGGCATTACAGGCCTTGTAAATATTGCATATAACGAGTCCGACTCCACCGTAATCATTCTCGATAACTCCATTACCGGTATGACAGGTCATCAGCAGAACCCCACAACAGGCTTCAATCTTAAGGGTGATCCCTGCACAAAGATTGACCTTGAGGCTCTGTGCAGAGCTGTAGGCATTAAGAGAGTACGGGTTGTTGACCCCTATGACCTCAAGCAGTGCGAAGAGGCTGTTAAGGAAGAAATCGACATCCCCGAGCCTTCTGTAATTATTTCCAGAAGACCCTGCGCTCTTCTTAAGTATGTAAAACATCCCGGCCCCATTTCCATCGATAAGGATAAGTGCGTAGGCTGCAAGGCCTGCATGAAGATTGGCTGCCCCTCAATCAGTCTGGTTGACGGCAAGGCAGAGATAGACAGAAGCCAGTGCGTAGGCTGCGGTGTCTGCAAGGCTCTGTGCAAAAAAGACGCAATAGGCTAAGGAGGAGTAATACTATGGACAGCAAGAGCATTCTTATTGCCGGCGTAGGCGGCCAGGGAACCCTGCTTGCCTCAAAGCTCCTGGGCCGTCTTCTTCCCGACCTCGGATATGATGTAAAGGTCAGTGAGGTTCACGGAATGAGCCAGCGCGGCGGCAGCGTTGTTACCTATGTTCGCTGCGGAGAAAAGGTTTATTCTCCCATTATCGATAAGGGCGGTGCCGATATAATCCTCGCATTCGAGCCTCTTGAGGCTGCACGCTGGTTTGAATATCTCAAGCCCGGCGGAACCATCGTTCTCAACACAGCACGTACTATGCCCATGAGCGTACTTACCGGTCAGGAGGAGTATCCCGAGGGCGTTACCGAGAAGCTTGCTTCTCTCGGTGCAAAGGTTGATGCACTTGATGCACTGAAGGCAGCTGAGGAGGCCGGTTCCTCCAAGGCAGTTAATATCGTACTTCTGGGGCTTCTTTCCAGAAGCTTTGATATTGCCGAAGAAAAGTGGCTGGAGGCTATCGAAAGTCTCGTTCCGCCAAAGTTCCTTGAAATGAACAAGAAGGCCTTCTCCATCGGAAGAAACGCCTGAGAGGCAAAATAATAAAAGCGCAAGTGAGATAAAGTGCTCACTTGCGCTTTTTGTTTATTTATTATCGGTTATTATAGGCCATTTTGTATATTTCAAGTATATCCTCGTAGGAAAGCTCTTTGTATCCGATTAATTTCCTTGTCTTTCCTCTTGAACAGTCATATGCAAGCTTCTCCAGAGAATCCTCGCGGACGCCGAGTGCCCTTAAATCCGTAGGCATTCCGATGGAGGCATAGAATTTTTCCTGCCTGTTTATTGCTTCCTCGATAGTTTTTTCGGGATGCTCAAAGTCAATATCGATATTCCAGACGTTGCGGGCATACTGCAGCCATCTGTTAATATTGGCGGAATAAACATATCTTGCCCAGCTGCACCAGAGTGCCGCCAGACCTGCTCCGTGGGCAACCTCCGGATACATTCCGGAAACCTCGTGCTCAAGCTGATGGACAACCAGCTGGAATTCCCTTCCGCACTGAGTCAGACCGTTATGGGCCAGGGATGATGCCCACATCATATTTGCCCTTGCCTCATAATTGCGGGGATTTTCAAGGCAGTCGATACCGGCCCTTGTTACGGATTTTATAACAGCCTCGGCAATTGCGTCCGTAAGATATGTATCATCACCCGGACAGAAATATCTTTCAATGGTATGCATTGCAATATCAACTATTCCGCAGGCGGTCTGATACGGGCTGACAGTGAATGTGAGCTCCGGATTTTCAATTGCGAAGTTCAGTCTGTTATTGGAGCAGCCGTAGCCTCTTTTTTCTCCTGTTTCGGCATTGCTTATAACGCAGGAGTTGGACATCTCCGAGCCTGCGGCGGAAAGGGTCAGTATTGCGCCCTTGTTAAGAGTACGGCGCGGGGTGCATTTTCCAAGAGAAAAATCCCAGACATCAGTCTCGGGGTTAGCGGCGCCGTTGGCGATATCCTTTGAAGAATCGATTACAGAGCCTCCTCCGACTGCCAGAACAAAATCGACATTTTCCTCAAGGCATAATTCAATGCCTTTTCTGACAAGACTAAGCTGTGGATTGGCACAAACACCGCCAAGCTCAACATATTCTATATTTTCGTCCTCAAGACTCTTTTTTACGCAATCGAGCAGGCCGCTTTCCTTAACGGAATTCTGTCCGTAATGAATAAGAACCTTATTTGGATGATATTCCGCAATGATTTTGCCGACCTTTTTCTCTTCACCTCTGCCGAAGTATACCTTTGTCGGAGTTTCGTAGATAAAATTATTCATTATTATTTCTGCCTTTCGCCAATACTTGTTTTTTTGCCGTGCAGCCCGGGCAGGAGCCGCTGCATCCTGCGCAGGCGGTATAGCTTCTGCCCGATTTTTTATCCCTTATATATTTAATCAGCATCAGAAGGGTATACAGCGTCAGCAGCACTGCAATGATTATTGTGGGAATCACAGGAAGAGCCCTCCTATAAAAGCTGCAATAAGTGAGCACAGCCAGGCAATAAGACATTGTCCGACAACCATAATTACAGCCCATTTTGTGCCGAGCTCACGCTTAACGGCGGCAATGGCTGCGGCGCAGGGTGTGTACAGAAGGCTGAAAACCAGAAGGGAAAGTCCGGCGGCAGGGGAGAAAAAGCTCGTAATGGCTGCGCCTCCCAGAAGAACCTCCATAGTTGCCATAACGCTTTCCTTTGCAACAAAGCCCGTAATAAGGGCTGTTGCAATGCGCCAGTCTGCAAAGCCGTGAAGAGAGAAAAGAGGGGCTATTAATCCCGCAAGCATTGCAAGTATGCTGTCACCGGAGTCTTCAACCATATGGAAGCGGAGATTGTAGGTCTGCAGGAACCATACCACAATCGTCGCAAAGAAGATAACGGTGAAGGCTCTCTGAAGGAAGTCCTTTGCCTTATCCCAGAGAAGAAGGGCAACGTTCTTCGCTCCCGGCAGTCTGTAATTGGGAAGCTCCATTACAAAGGGAACGGCCTCGCCCTTAAAGGCGGTGGATTTCATAACAAGCGCCGTAATGATGCCCACAATGATTCCGATGAAATAGAGAAGAATCATTACAAGGGCGGCGTGATTGGGGAAGAAAGCCGCAGAGAAAAATCCGTACACAGGAAGCTTTGCCGAGCAGCTCATAAAGGGTGTCAGCAGAATGGTCATCTTTCTGTCCCTCTCGGAGGAGAGAGTTCTGCTGGACATAACGGCGGGAACGGTACATCCGAAGCCAATCAGAAGGGGAACTATGCTTCTTCCGGAAAGACCGAGTCTTCTGAGAAGCTTGTCCATAATGAATGCAACCCTGGCCATATATCCGCTGTCCTCCAGAAGTGAGAGAAAGAAGAACAGGACGATAATAACGGGAATAAAGCTCAGAACACTTCCCACGCCTGCGAAAATTCCGTCTACAATGAGAGAATGCAGACCGGGACCGACATTTGCGGTGGTAAGGGCAGAGTCAACAAGCTCTGTCAGCCTGTCTATTCCCGAGGCGAGAAGGTCCTGAAGGAATGCACCCACAAGGCCGAAGGTAAGCCAGAATACAAGGGCCATTATTCCGATAAATGCGGGAATACCCGTGTATTTCCCTGTAAGAAAAGCATCAATTTTTGCCGAGCGTATGCGTTCCTTGCTTTCGTGGGGCTTAATTACCGATTCTTCCGCAACACGTTTAATGAAACCGAAGCGCATATCTGCGATGGCAGAGGCCCTGTCAAGTCCGCTCTCCTCTTCAATCTGCAGGCAGATGTGCTCAAGCATTTCCTTTTCGTTCTGTGTCAGATTGAGCGATTCCATAAGAGGCTCGTCACCCTCAATGAGCTTTGATGCGGCAAAGCGGACGGGAGTATTTTCGGCACTGGCGTGGTCCTCTATAAGATGCATAATTGCGTGGAGTGACCTGTGAATGGGGTAGTCCTTTCCGTCGGGGGCGCAATAATCCTCTCTTTCAGGGCCTTCTCTGTATTTTGCAACATGGATAAGGTGGTCTGTAAGCTCTCCTATACCCTCATTTTTGGCCGCAGAAATGGGGATAACGGGAACCCCCAGCAGAGCCTCCATCTCGTTGATTTTAACAGAGCCCCCGTTTGCGGTAAGCTCATCCATCATATTAAGGGCAATGACCATAGGGAAGCCGAGCTCCAGAAGCTGCATGGTGAGGTACAGATTGCGCTCGATATTGGTTGCATCAAGGATGTTGATGATTGCGTGGGGCTTTTCCGTCAGAATAAACTGTCTCGTGACGATTTCCTCGCTGGAGAAGGGGGAGAGAGAATATATTCCGGGAAGGTCTGTAATAACTGTGTTGGGATATCCCTTGATTTCGCCGTCCTTACGGTCAACGGTGACGCCGGGGAAGTTTCCGACGTGCTGGTTTGAACCTGTAAGAGCGTTGAACAGGGTGGTTTTTCCGCAGTTCTGGTTTCCCACGAGGGCAAAGGTCAGCTTTTCGCCATCGGGAACGGGGTTGTTTTCTTCTTTTTTATTATGAAATTTTCCGCCTTCTCCGTAACCGGGGTGGGAAATATCCGATTTCTGGGTCTGTGTATTTTTATGGGGTATTGCATCGTAGCTTGCCCCTATTTCAATCTGTTCTGCATCGGCTAGACGAAGGGTAAGCTCGTAGCCGTGTATGCGGATTTCCACGGGGTCACCCATGGGGGCATACTTTACAACGCTTACCTCTGTGCCTTTAATAAGGCCCATATCCAGAAGATGTCTGCGCAGAGCACCGGTGCCGCCTACGGACAGTATAACAGCGGTCTTTCCGGGCTCAAGCTGTCTGAGTGTCATAGTATCTCCTTCATAAGTCGGGTTACTGAAGCTGAGTTTTGTTAGCTTTGTCTAACTTGCCTGCGATGATTATAGCAAGCATAAAATAGCTTGTCAATTGAGTCAAAATACAATTGTC
The DNA here is from genome assembly GCA_024404735.1 of Oscillospiraceae bacterium. Classification (GTDB taxonomy): domain Bacteria; phylum Bacillota; class Clostridia; order Oscillospirales; family Oscillospiraceae; genus JAKSPP01. The sequence goes on from JAKSPP010000054.1 coordinate 6,630, forward strand.
AAAAATTTTTTAAAAAATTTAAAAAAATACTTGATTTTTAAAGGACTAACTGATACAATGTGCTTCCGTGAGTTGATATGTGTGCAAGCCGTATACTGCCCGATTAACCGCGCTATTTTACGAAGAAGGAGGATTTTCAAATGCCCAACATTAAGTCTGCTGCAAAGAGAGATCAGCTTGCAAAGGCCCGTAATGCAAAGAACAAGGCCGAGAAGACCGCAATGAAGACCGTCATCAAGAAGTTTGACGCTGCTATCGTAGAAGGCGACAAGGAGAAGGCACTCGGCGCATTCAAGAACGCTGTCAGCGCTATCGACAAGGCTGCCGGCAAGAACCTTATCCACAAGAACAACGCCGCTAACAAGAAGTCCAAGATGGCAAATAGGCTCAATTCCATGGAGACCGCTGAGTAAGTCACGTTGCTCCGCAGGTTTTTTTGAATAATAAAAGCAGGCATTTTTCGGCATCTCACCCCGAAGAAGGCCTGCTTGCCTTTTTAAATCGGATAAGGGCTTTTATTTTCATTTTTGCCTTTTTTGCATAAATAATCACCCATAAAATTTCCTTGCCAATAATATGGGAATATGATAGAATGACTGTGTCTGTAAAAAAGGAAAAACGAATGTTTTTGTAATATAATGAAGGAGTATGGTATTATGCTTAGCCCAAGAGATAATTTGCTCGAGACCCTGAAAATCGATGGCAAGCCCGACAGACTTGTCAATATGTGGGAGCCCTTTGAGCTCGTTCCCGATCCCTGCATGATGTTTGATATGGGCGGTCCCCGCGAGAGAGGCAAGGACAGCCGTGACGCATGGGGAACACTCATCATCTGGCCCGAGGACAGCCCCGGAGGAATGCCCCATGTAACCGATACAGAAAAGGTCTGCCCCGAGATTACCGAGTGGAGAGACTATGTTAAGGTTCCCGATATTGCCGCAGGCGTAAAGGATAACCCCATGTGGGAAATGTGCAGAAAAGAGCGCGACAGAATCCACGCAGAGGGCAAGCTTTATATGAATATTGCTCCCACCGGAGTATATGAGCGCCTCCACTTCCTTATGGGCTTTGAGGATATGCTTGTCAACTACCTTCTTGAGCCCGAAGCAATGCAGGAGCTCTGCGAGGTAATCGGTGACTACCGTGCCGAGTACTTCCGTCTTCTTTGCGAAAACTGCAAGCCCGATATTGTCCTTTCCCATGATGACTGGGGCTCCAAGCATGCCCTTTTCGTATCTCCCGAGACCTGGCGCGAGTTTATCAAGCCCCAGTACGAGAAGTGCTATAAGGTTCTCAAGGATAACGGCGTAATCATTATGCATCACTCCGACTCCTTCTGTGAGCCCATTATCAGAGATATGGTAGATGTCGGTATCGATATCTGGCAGGGCGCTATCCCCGAGAATGATATCGTTCGTCTGTCTGCAGAGGCAAAGGGCGAAATCACAATGATGGGCGGATGTGATATGTCCATTCTTGACCTTGCCGATTCCACCGAGGAGGTTATCAGAAAGGAGACCCGCCGCTGCTGCGAGGATTACGGCAAGCTCGGTCACTTCATTCCCTCCTTTACCTACGGCGGTCCCGGAGATGTTATTTACAAGCACGTCGACCCCATTATGTACGACGAGATTGCAAAGTACAATCAGGAGACCTACGGTATTTCCACCAATCCCCGGAAATAATAAAGGCAATATACTCTAAAATAATATCGGGTATTTTTCGGGCTATGCCCCGGAAAATACCCGTTTTTGGTAGGAGAAGCAAATATGATTTACAGAAAAGATAAGCTGGGAAACGATATATCCCTCCTTGGATACGGCTGTATGCGCTTTACAAGAAAGGGTGCGGCCTTTGATTATGAAAAAGCGGAAAAGGAAGTCCTTCTTGCAATTGAGGGCGGAGTTAATTATTTCGATACGGCATATCTTTACCTCGGAAGTGAGGAGCTCCTCGGAAAAATTCTTGCCGAAAACAAGCTGAGAGAGAAGGTTAAAATCGCCACTAAATTGCCCCAGTATCTTATAAGAACCTCAGAGGCCATTGACAAAACCTTCCGTGAGGAGCTTTCAAGGCTGAAGACAGATTATGTGGATTTTTACCTTATGCATATGATGACGGATATCCGCGAATGGGAAAAGCTCAAGGCCCTGGGCATTGAGGAATGGATTGCCGCCCGTAAAGCAGAGGGAAGCATCAGGCAGATAGGCTTTTCCTTCCACGGAAATACAGAAGAGTTTTTGCCTATTCTCGATGCGTATCCCTGGGATTTCTGCCAGATTCAGTATAACTACCTTGACGAAAACAGTCAGGCGGGAAGAAGAGGCCTTAAGGCCGCAGGCGAGAGGGGAATTCCCGTTGTAATTATGGAGCCTCTTCGCGGAGGAAAGCTTGTAAATATGCTGCCGAAAGAGGCAAAAGAGGTAATCGCCGAAAACAAGCGCGGCTACACCGCAGCGGAATGGAGCTTCCGCTGGCTTTATGACCAGCCGGAGATAATGTGTGTGCTGTCCGGTATGAACTCCGAGGAGATGGTAAGGGAGAATATAAAAATTGCCTCAGATGCTGCAGAGGGAAGCTTTACGGACGAGGACAGGGTGGCAATAGATAAAATTCGCTCGGCAATAAAGCTTCACGAAAAGGTCGGCTGCACAGGCTGCCGTTACTGCATGCCCTGCCCCGCCGGCGTTGATATTCCCCAGATGTTCTATTATTATAATCTTGCGGGAATTGAGAAGCTTTCAAAGGCAAGAAAAGAAGTTGCCATGGTAATGGGCGTTAAGGTAAATCCCGGATTTGCGGATAAATGCATAAAATGCGGCAAATGTGAGCAGCACTGCCCACAGCACATAAATATAAGGGAGATGCTCGGGAAGGCCGAAAAGGAGCTTCGCCCGCCCCTCTATCGTTTTGGTACAAATGTACTCAGAAGGATTATGCTGCCAAAATAATCAGTAATAATATAAAAAAACAGGGAGGGAGTGTTGCAAAATGAGAAATTTTGCAGGACTCCCTTTTTTTGACGAAAAAA
>JAKSPP010000055.1 GCA_024404735.1 Oscillospiraceae bacterium
ATGTACTACAACGGGCCTGTTCCCTGCAAGGACAACGCAAACAAGAAGGGCGATTCCTGCGGCAAGTGCCTCCTTGAGAAGTGGGAAAAGGAATAAGCCTCAGCATCTCTGCAAATTTAACTTAGATAATTAAAAAGCAAAGCGAAGGAGCTTTTTCCGGCTCCTTCGCTTTTTTATTCAGCCCGCACTTAAAATCATTTTTCCGTTCTCTACGAAGGGGTGCAGCCGCACCAGCCCTGCTGGTATATGCCAAGCTCCTCACACAGACGGGTACTGCGAAGATTTCCCCCGCGCTTTTTAAAGTCCGAGGGAAGCCAGCGGACATTGTTTTCAAGGGCGTACTGTCTGCCGAGCTCGTTAATAAGCCCAGCCGGCTTTCTTGAGGATACCGTGAGGGTGGAGCAGTAATACTCAAAGCCAAGGGAAGCTGCCTTCTCTGCCGTATGGGACAGGCGCAGGGAGAAGCAGTCACGGCAGCGGGCACCGCCCTCGGGGGCGTCTTCCCTTCCCGAAATTACGGGAAGAAAGCTTTCCTCATCATATTCACAGTCAAGAAGAGGTACATCAAAATGCTCCAGAACCCTTTTAAGCCAGAAAAGGCGCTTTTCCCACTCCTCGGGCGGTCTTATATTGGGGTTATAGTATAAAACGCTAAGGTCAAAATGCTCCTTAAGAAACTCAATGCAGCCGAGAGTACAGGGACCGCAGCAGGCCTGAAGAAGCAGAGACGGACGGCGGGAGCCTATTGAGGCGAGCTCTATGTCCGTATCTATTACTATTACATGATTTGGGTTTTTAATCTGCATAATTTACAATCACCCTTTCCTTACATATTATGGCACAGAAAGAAAAAAAGCACAACATAAAAAGCTCAAAAAGATGTTTTCTCCCCACGGGGCGAGAGGGAGCAATAACATTTTTGTTATATCAATATTAAAAAACTTGCACTTGAAATATTGTTAAAAATATAATAATATATAATAGAATTATTAGGGTGGAATAGTTGCGGGCAGAGGCGGAAAAATTCCCCCCGTTTGCCTTCCTGTTTTCCCCGAAAAACCGAAAAATCAATAAAAGTTTTTAAGGAGGCAGCTATTATGGTTGCAGTAGAAAAAAGCTTCGTTCAGAATATGTTCTCCGTTGAGGGCAAGGTTGCCCTTGTTACCGGCGCAACAGGCGCACTGGGCTGCGTTCTTGCAAAGGCCTACGGCTATGCAGGAGCAAAGGTCTACATGACAGGCCGCAATGAGGCAAAGCTTCAGGCCCTTATGGAAGAGTTCAAGGCCGAGGGCATCGACTGCGCTTACGGCATTGCAGACCCCGCCGTTGAGGAGCAGGTTGACGCAATGATTAAGGACTGCGTTGCAAAGTACGGTGAGGTTAACATTCTCGCTGTCTGCCACGGCTACAACAAGCCCGCAAATGTTCTTGAGCAGACCGTTGCAGACTGGGAAAAGATTATGGATGCAGACTGCAAGAGCGTTTACGTTGTAACCAAATACGTTGCCGAGCAGATGGTAAAGCAGGGCAAGGGCGGCAAGATGGTTGTTGTCACCTCCCAGCGCTCCAAGCGCGGTATGGCAGGCTACACCGGCTACTGCACCTCCAAGGGCGGCGCAGACCTCATGGTCAACTGCCTTGCATGCGACCTCACCGCAAAGTACGGCATTAACGTTAACTCCCTCTGCCGCACCGTTTGCCGCTCGGAGCTCGCCGAGTGGATGTTCGACCGCGGATCCGCAGTTTGCAAGAGCTTCCTCGCCCGTGAGCCCATCGGAAGACTTGCAGAGCCCAATGACTTTGTCGGCTACGCCCTCTTCCTCTCCTCCGATGCCTCCAACTTCATCACCGGCGCAAACTGCGACTGTTCCGGCGGATACCTGGTTGTCTGATAGGAGAAAATCGTGGAAATCAAAAATATACTCATCGCAGGCGGCGGCATGATGGGCAAGAACATTGCCTATGTATTCGCCTCCAACCCCGCCTATGATATTGCCGTTTACGACCTTTTCGAGACAGATGTTCCCGCAGGCATCAGAAAAAACTGCAAACAGCTTCTTGATAAGGGCGTTCTCACAGAGGCTGAGCTTGAAGACCGCATCTCCCGCATCAGCTTCACAACAGACATTGACTCCGAGCTCGTTAAGAAGGCAGACCTCGTTGTGGAGGCCGTTTTCGAGGATATGAAGGTAAAGCGCGAGACATTTGCAAAGCTTGAGGCCCGCTGCCGCCCCGACACCATCTTCTGCACAAACACCTCCGTTATGAGCCCCAGTGAGATTTCCGCAGAGCTTCAGTACAGAGCCCGCTTCGTCGGAACTCACTTCTGGAATCCCGGCCACCTCATTCCCCTTGTTGAGGTTGTTAAGTCCGATGCCACCTCCGACGAGACCGCCGAAACCGTTATGCAGGTTCTGAAGGCCGTGGGCAAGGAGCCCGTTCTCTGCAAAAAGGACGTTCCCGGCTTCATTGCAAACCGTATGCAGCACGCCCTCTGGCGTGAGGCTATCTCCATCGTTGAAAACGGCATTGCAGACGCAGAGACAGTTGACAAGGCTGTTCGCTACAGCTTCGGCCTTCGTCTGCCCCAGCTCGGACCCCTTGAGAACTCCGATATGGTGGGAACTCAGCTCACCTACAACATTCACTCCTACATTCTGAAGTCCCTTGAGGACAGCCACGAGGCCTCTCCCCTTCTCTCCCGGATGCTTGAGGAAGGCAAGATGGGCTTTAAGTCCGGAGAAGGCTTTATGAAGTGGACCGAGGAAGAGGTTGAGAAGAGCAATTCCGAGCTTAACGAGTACCTCATCCGTATGCTTTACGGCAAATAAGAAAAACTAAATTAACATATAATACAGGAGACTTTACTACTATGGGAAAGACAGTTTTCGTTGACCTCACCCACCCCTTCAGCGCAGAAATTCCCCGCTGGCCCTACTTTGACAAGCCCGTTATCGACAACACCCACACCATGGCAAAGGGCGGCGTTCTCACCCAGAAGATTACCTGCACCATGCACACCGGTACTCACTGCGATGCTCCCCGCCACGTTATGGAGTATGAGTTTGACGGCCGCCGTGCACGTTACACCCACGAGATGCCCATTGATGCCTACACCGGCACCGCTGTTGTCCTGAAGATTGACATCGAGCCCTGGGGCCTTATCACCGACAAGCATCTTGATGCTGCCTGCGAGGCCTGCGGCATTGACCAGAAGGACCTTGAGGGCAAGATTGTCTGCCTGAACACCGGCATGCACCGCCTCTTCGACGACTCCAAGGCCTACTACCACTACGCAGCAGGTACAGGCATTGACGCCGGTAAGTGGTTTGTAAAGAACAAGGTTAAGTGCGTTGCCATGGACTCTCAGGCTCTTGACCATCCCCTCCACACCGCAATGTCCCTCAACGGTATGACCCGTATGGACCTTCTCGGCGCAACCGGCAAGACCATCATCGACGAGTACAAGGAGCTCTTCGGTGAGGAGGCATTTGCAGAGTTTGACAAGTTCGAGTACATCCGCATCCACGGTCAGGAGGCTTACGACGAGAAGTTCGGTGAGCTTGAGAACCTCGGCGTATGGGGCACATGGGAGCCCTGCCACAAGGAAATGCTGGGTCACGGCATCGTCGGTGTTGAGAACCTCGGCGGTGACCTTGACAAGATTCCCGCAGGCGTATGGTTCCGCTTCAACTGCTTCCCCCTCCGCTGGTACCTCGGAGACGGCTCCATGGCACGCTGCACCGCAGAAATCGATGAGGACCTCCTCGTTAAGGGCGTTCCCGACCGCACCTACGCTTACGGCGGAACCGGCTACGGCACTCCCGAGGGCAACGGCGACAGCGGTCTTGAGTACATTCAGAAGCTCTTCAGCCGCAACAAGAACAAGTAATTTATTAAGCTAAGTATATAAAAACGATAAGGGGCCGGGTTAATGCACCGCCCCTTATTTTCCGAAAAATATTTTGTTAAAGGACTGATTCCAATGGCCAAGAAAACCATTATTACCGTTGCCACAACAGGTGCATGGCCCAAGAAGGAGAACAATCCCAACGTCCCCATGACCCCCGCGGAGATTTCCGAGGACGTTTACGCCTGCTGGAAGGCCGGCGCCGCTGTTGCTCACCTCCATATGCGTGATGACGAGGGCAACGGAACCATGAACAAGGATAAGTTTGCAGAGACTGTCTCTCTTCTCAGAAAGAACCATCCCGACTGCGATGTTATCCTCAATCTGACCACCTCCGGTGACCTCTACGCCACCGATGAGACAAGGCAGATTCACCTTAAGGAGATTAAGCCCGAGATGGGCTCCTACGACTGCGGCTCCATGAACTGGATGCACTCCGCTCTCTTCATAAACTCCCCCGCCTTCCTTGAGGAGCTGGGCAAGAATATGCAGGAGTGGGGCGTAAAGCCCGAAATTGAGGCCTTTGACCCCGGTATGATTGCAAACGCAGCCTACTATCTCAAGAAGGGCGTTCTTAAGGCTCCCCTTCATTTCCAGTTCTGCATGGGCTGTGCAAACGGCATTCCCGGCAGCATGAAGAACCTTATCTTCATGAAGGAAACCATGGAATCCCTCTGCCCCGGCTCCACCTGGAGCTGCTTCGGCGTAGGTCACTCCGCAATGGAGATGCTCTACGGTGCCGTTGCTCTGGGCGGTCACATCCGCGTAGGTATGGAGGACAACGTTATGTACTCCAAGGGCAAGCTAGCGGACTCCAACGTAAAGTTTGTTGATCGTGCCGCACGCGTTATCCGTGAGTACGGCAACGAGGTTGCCACCCCCGCAGAAGCAAGAGAAATTCTCGGCCTTAACAAGTAATGAGCTGGGGAAACTGCTATTTCTATTACCGCTGTCCCTCCTGTGGAAAAAGGTTTAAGTACGCAACAGATATGATTTCCGTCTTCGGTGACGATTTCGGGCGCTGCCCCGATTGCCATGAGCCCTGCACTCCCGAGAGGGAGGGGGCCATTATCCCCGAGGACGCGCTTTACCCCGAGGTGGAGGACTGAAAACTGCTATAGTTAAGCTCAAAATCAAGAATATTTTAACTTAACAGGAGAAATAACATGAAAGAGAACGCAAATGCAAAGAAACCCATCGGCTTTGGCTTCCGTGGCTGGATGCTTATTCTTTTCCAGGCAATCGCTTACATCACCTATCAGGTTTTCACCCAGTATCCCTTAAACATTCTCTCCGATTTCTACGGCGGCGCCACTGTAGTTTCCAAGTACTACTCCATCTGCGCCATTGTCGGAATCTTCATTCAGATTCTTCTTATCGGGCCTATCTCCAGACTTAAGAGCCTCAAGAATTTCTGCTGCACCCTGGGTGCCATTACCATGGTTCTTGCTCTCGGCGTTATGTTTGCCCCCGCAGGCGCACTCTGGTTTGTATGCTACTCCCTCATTAACGTTACCTCCGTTCTTTACGCAACCATGACCCTCGGCCTTCTGGTCGGTCAGTGGTTCCCCACCCGCAAGGGCTCCGTTATGGGCATTGCAACTCTCGCCTTCCCCATTGCAAACGGACTTCTCGGTCTCTTTGCCGGCTCCGTTTTCGGCGGTGTTGCCCCCAAGGTAGCTGAAGCTGCAGGCGCTCTTATGGCTTCCGACCCCGCAGCCGGCGGCGCTGCCTTTGCTCTTCTTGAGGCAGAAAACGTCGGTGGTGCTGCCGTTGCCGCAGGAGTTAACGCCACTCCCTTCATTATGAAGGCATTTCTCCCCTTCTTCATCGTTTCCCTTATCGGTCTTATAATCGGCATTGTTTTCATCAAGGACTACCCTGAGCAGGTCGGCGCTTACCGTGACAACGACAAGAGCATGACTCCCGAGCTTGCAAACGCAATTATGATGGCAGAGATTGAAAACAAGAAGACCTCTGTCTGGACCATCCCCAACACCATAAAGAGCAAGGAGTTCTGGTTCTCCACCCTCACCAATGCTCTTCTCCTCGGCACCGCAATCGGTCTTATGAGCCAGTCCCAGGCCATCTTTAACAATGCCATGGGCGCGGAGTTTTACAGTGCCGGCATGGGTATGATTATGATTTTCGGTATGCTGGGCTCCTTCATCCTCGGTCTTCTCGATAACCGCATCGGTACCCGCAAGGCCATGATGATTTCAACTGCTCTTATGATAATTGCAGGTATCCTCGGCATCGTATCCGGTGCATCCGGTGTTGGCGCTCTCATTGTTCCCGCAATGATTTTCGTTGCTCTCTTCATGGGTGCCGCCTCCAACTTCGGAGTTTCCTGTGCCGCACAGTACTGGAGACGTGAGGACTTCGGACGCATCTTCATGCTGTCCTCCCCCATCGGCTCTCTTATAAGCTCCGCCGCACCTATGGTGGTTGCCGGACTCCTCTTCGGGGCTATGGGCTACAAGGGTCCCTCCGGAGTATTCACTCTTGTTTTAATTTGCGGTGTAGTTGCCTTTGTTGCAATGCTCCTTTTCAGCCCCGCAGCCATCAAGGCTCAGGACGACAAGTACCGCAAGGCTGCAGGCAAGGAGGCAGATGATGCCCTTGCAGGCCGCAAGTAATATCAAGACTATAATGTAAAAAGCTTAAACTGCCGTGGACGAAATCCGTCCACGGCAGTTTTTTATTCGTTATATTATCTCAGGCTTTTATCCGCTTTTCTTACCTCGGAAACGAAGCTTGCCATTTTTTCTCTGTCCTTAAGTCCCTCTGTTTCTATGCCGGAGCTTACATCAAGAGCAAAGGGCCTAAGAAGCTTTACAGCCTCCCCTGCGTTTTCCGGGTACAGCCCCCCGGCAAGGAAGTAGGGCCTTTCCACCCTTTCAAGAAGCGCCCAGTCAAAAGCCGTGCCTGTGCCGGCGCCGGAGTCAAGAAGGACAAAATCGGCAGAGCTCTCATTTGCCTTACGGATATCCGAAGGAGTCTTTACCTTAAAGGCCTTTATTATGGGCTTATGGCTTAAGCCTCTGAGGGTCTTAATATACTCCCCGTCCTCATTTCCGTGAAGCTGGGCAATATCTATTATGTTCTTTTCAAGAAGCAAGGCGACCTTCTCGGGGCTCTCGTCAACAAAAACACCGACGGCCCCGATATTCGGGGAGAGAAGAGCCTTCAGGTCTTCCGCCTTTTCGGGAGAAACATATCTCCTGCTTTTGGAGGCAAAAACAAAGCCGATATAATCGGGAGAAAGCTTATTTACAGCCTCTATATCACAGGGGCGGGACAAACCGCATAGCTTTATTTTCGTCATAGCTCTCCCCGAAGCTCACCGAGCTTTGCCTTCTTATCCTCTGCCCTCATAAGTGCCTCGCCTATTAAAACAGCATCGGCACCTATTTCACGGAGTCTTCTTACATCCTCCGGGGAGGAAACGCCGCTTTCCGATACAAAGACGACCTCCCCGGGAATAAGGGCCCTTAAGCGGCGGCTGTTTTCCGTATCAACGGAAAAGTCCTTAAGATTGCGGTTATTAACGCCTATTATCCTTGCCCCGCAGCGAAGGGCCACGGCTCTCCCCGTCTCATCACGGGCCTCACCGAGGGCGGAAATCCCGAGGGTACCGCATAGGGCAATATAATCCCGTAGCTGCTTCTCGCTTAATATGGCACATATAAGCAAAACCGCCGAGGCGCCCAGAGCCTTTGCCTCGTAAATCATATATTCATCAACGGTAAAGTCCTTGCGAATACAGGGCACTGAAACGGATGCTGCTATCTCCCTTAAATACTCATCGCTACCCAGAAACCATCTTGGCTCCGTTAAAACGGAGATGCAGTCTGCACCCGCAGCTGCATATTCCCTTGCTCTCTGAAGATAAGCGAAGTCCGGGGCGATAAGGCCCTTTGAAGGTGAAGCCCTCTTGCACTCGCAGATAAAGGAAATTCCTTCCCTTTTAAGAGCCTTCTCAAAGGAAAAGTCCCCACGGGGAAGGGCCATTGCCCTTCTTTTCATCTCATCGGGCGGGATTACCGTCTTTGCCTTTTCCGTGCGCTCACGGGCAAAGGCTGCAAGCTCATCGAGGATGGTCATACCTCTGCCTCCGGGCGGTTGGAGACCTCAATAAGCTTTTCAAGAGTCTTAAGGGCCTTGCCGGAATCTATTATCTCCGCAGCAAGAGCAATGCCCTCCTGCATACTGCCTGCCTTTCCGCCTATATAAAGAGCGGCTCCCGCATTCATTAAAACAGCATTTCTCTTATGCCCCTTTTCTCCCTTCAGAATGGCAAGGGTAATGGCGGCGTTTTCCTCGGGGTTTCCGCCCTTTAAGTCATCCTTTGTGCAGCGCTCAAATCCGAAATCCTCGGGTTTGATGAAATAGGACTTAAACCAGCCGTCTCTTATCTCGCAGACCTTTGTGGGTGAGCTGAGAGAAATCTCGTCAAGCTTGTCCATTCCGTAAACCACCATACCGCGCTTTACCCCAAGGCTGACAAGAACCTGTGCAAGAGGCTCAACGAGATAGTCATCGTATACGCCCAGAAGCTGCATAGTGGGAGAGCCGGGGTTTGTAAGAGGCCCCAGTATGTTGAAAACGGTTCTAAAGCCAAGCTCCTTGCGGATGGCGCCCACATATTTCATGGAGCTATGGTACTTCTGTGCAAAGAAGAAGCACATTCCGGCCTCATTAAGAAGCTCAATACATCTGTCGGGGCTCTGCTGAATATTAACTCCGAGAGCCTCAAGGCAGTCGGCGGTTCCGCATTTTGAGGAGGCGGCCCTGTTTCCGTGCTTTGCAACCTTCATACCCCCTGCAGCGGCGACGAGTGCCGAGGTTGTGGAAATATTGAAGCTATGGGCATTGTCTCCGCCCGTGCCCACTATTTCGAAGATATCCATACCCGTGGAAACCTTTGTTGCATGGTCTCTCATGGCGGCGGCACAGCCTGCGATTTCATCTGTGGTTTCGGCCCTTGCGCTCTTTGCGGAAAGGGCGGCAAGGAAGGCCGCATTCTGAGTGGCGCTGGTCTCTCCGCTCATTATTTCATTCATAACAGTGTAGGCCTCGTCAAAGCTGAGGTCCTCTTTATTTACTATTTTTACGATTGCTTCCTTAATCATTTTCTTATATCTCCTTAATAAAGTTTCTCAGCATCTGCTTTCCGTCGGGGGTCATAATGGATTCGGGATGAAACTGAACACCGTAAATGGGGTAATCCCTGTGCTGCACCGCCATAACCTCGCCGTCCTGAGTTATTGCGCTTATTTTAAGGCAGTCGGGGATTGTAGCTGCATCGGCAGCCAGAGAATGATAGCGTGCAACAGGAGCCTTTTCGGGGCAGCCCTTAAAGAGAGGACAGTCGGGAGAAAAGCTTACCTCAGACTGTTTTCCGTGCATAAGCTCCTTTGCATAGGTTACGGTTGCGCCGAAGGCAGCGCAGATTGCCTGATGCCCCAGACAAACTCCCAGAAGGGGTATTTCCCTTCCGAGGGTTTTTGCAACCTCAACGATAATTCCCGCATCCTCGGGTCTGCCGGGGCCGGGGGACAAAATTATACGGTCGGGGCAAAGACCTCTTATCTCCTCAACGCTCATCTCATCGTTGCGGATAACCCTTATATCCGAATCTATTTCTCCTATGAGCTGATAGAGGTTATATGAAAAGCTGTCATAGTTATCTATTAAA
>JAKSPP010000056.1 GCA_024404735.1 Oscillospiraceae bacterium
GCGCTTGCGCGCAGCTTCGAGGTGCGATCTGGGAGCCTGGTCGGCGGTGGACAGGTGCTCATGGGCTGCCTGGCTGCCGCAGCCTGCATGATTCTGCTGGCAGGCAAGCTCCCCAGCGTGGTCCTCATTCTGGTGATGCTCCTGGCCTCCATTGCAGCCGGTGCCATCTGGGCGCTGATTCCCGCGGTGTTCAAGGCCAAGTGGAACACCAATGAGACCTTGTTCACCCTTATGATGAACTATGTGGCAACCCAGCTTGTTGCCTTTTTCGTAATAGTCTGGGAGGTTCCCAAGGGTGCGGGTAAAATCGGAATTATAAATCCCAATTCCATGTCCGGCTGGCTGCCTGTTATAGGGGATTACAAGTACCTTCTTAATATCATTGTCGTCGCCCTTCTTACAGGCGCAATGTATGTTTATCTCAACTACTCCAAGCACGGCTATGAGATTTCCGTTGTTGGTGAAAGTGAGAGAACGGCACGTTATGTTGGCATAAAGGTTGAGAAGGTAATTATACGCACTATGCTTCTCTCCGGCGCAGTCTGCGGAATCGCAGGACTTCTTCTTGTAGGCGGAACGGACCACACCATCACAACAACCATCGCAGGAGGCCGCGGCTTTACGGCGGTTATGGTTTCCTGGCTTGCTAAATTCAACCCCATATTTATGATTCTCACAAGCTTCCTGCTTGTTTTCCTGGGAAGGGGCGCAAGCGAAATCTCAACGGATTTCGGTCTTAACCATTCCTTCGGAGATATCATTACGGGCATTATTCTGTTCTTCATTATAGGCAGTGAGTTCTTCATCACCTATAAGCTGAATTTCCGCAGAAGCTCAAATAAGGAGGAAAACAAGAATGTTTGATCTTGTAAGCTTTATCCCAAGAGCAGTCTGCCAGGGAATTCCCCTTCTCTTCGGCTCAACAGGTGAGACTCTGACGGAAAAGTCCGGTAACCTCAATCTGGGTATTCCCGGTATCATGTACGTCGGAGGTATCTGCGGAGTTATAGGCGCCTTCTTCTATGAAAGAAGCGTCACCCCGGATACGATAAACTCCTTCCTCGCAATAATAATCCCCCTTCTTTGCTCTCTTCTGGGCTCTCTTATTATGGGCCTTATCTACTGCTTCCTGACGGTAACTCTCCGTGCAAACCAGAACGTAACGGGTCTTGCCATGACTACCTTCGGTGTCGGCTTCGGAAACTTCTTCGGAGGCTCCCTTATAAAGCTCACGGGAAGCGAGGTTCCCTCCATTGCCCTTTCCGCAACAAGTGCCCGCTTCTCCGCAAGCCTGCCCTTTGCCGAAAAGCTGGGTTGGTTCGGGAAAATATTCCTCTCCTACGGCTTCCTTGCATACCTTGCGATTATTATAGCCTTTGTTGCCTCTTATGTTCTAAGGCGCACCCGCGTCGGTCTTCACCTCCGTGCCGTGGGCGAGAGCCCCGCAACTGCGGATGCAGCCGGAATCAACACAACAAGGTATAAATATGTTGCAACCTGCACGGGAAGTATGATTGCCGGTCTCGGCGGACTTTACTACGTTATGGATTATGCCTGCGGCGTATGGTCCAACGATGCCTTCGGTGACAGGGGCTGGCTTGCAATTGCCCTTGTTATCTTCACCGTCTGGCGCCCCGGTGTGGGGGTGATCTCCTCCATACTGTTCGGCGGCCTCTACATCCGCGATCTCTGTATCCCCACAGGCATGATGCTGTCTGTAAAGGAGCTTTACAAGATGCTCCCCTATATTGTTACAATTGTCGTTCTTGTAATAACAAGCATGCGCAACAAGAGAGAGGACCAGCCCCCCGCAAGCCTCGGCCTTGCCTACTTCAGGGAAGACCGCTGACCTTATAAGCAACAAGCTTAACATAGAAGAAAAAGGAAAAAAGTTGTCATTAAAGAAAGGATGATATGTTATGGGCTCCAAGTACACACATGTTTTTTCCCCCATCAAAATCCGCGGTATTGACTTCAAGAACCGCATCACTCTTGCTCCCCCTTCTCCCAACCTCGCAAGCGCAAACGGACAGGTAACTCCCGAGTTTGTTGACTGGTTCCGTATGTTTGCCCGCGGCGGCGTTTCCACTCTTTATGTCGGAAACTGCTCCATCGACATCACCGAGTGCAAGGACGAGGCTTACCAGCTTGACCTTTCCTCCGATGACGGCATTCTTGCAATGACCCGTTATGCCGATATGTGCAAGCAGTACGGCTGCCACGCTTCCTTCGAAATCAACCACAACGGCGAGAACACCGCTTTCGAGACCGTTGGCCACGCTCCCTTCTCCGCTTCCCCCAGAATCTCCGACAACGAGCGTAAGCGCGCTGCAGAGAACGGAAGAGAGCCCATGCCCTGCATCGAGATGACCAAGGAGAAGATTGCCGAGACCGTTAACAAGTATGCTATGGCCGCTCAGAGAATGAAGAGAGCCGGCATGGACATCGTTCTCGTTCACGGCGGACACGGCAACCTCATCAGCCAGTTCACCTCTCCTCTCTACAACAAGAGAAGCGACGAGTACGGCGGCTCCACCAAGAACCGCGCACGCTTCGCCATCGAGGTATGTGATGCCATCCGTGAGAAGTGCGGCGAGGACTTCGTTATCGAGTTCCGTATCTCCGCTGACGAAATCGCAGAAGAGGGCATGCACTTCGATGAGACCCTCGAGCTCATCGGCTACCTGAAGGACCACATCGATATTCTCCATGTTTCCGCAGGTCTCCACTCCGACTTCAACATGAGATATTTCCGCAACTGGTGCCAGAACTACATGATGGACCGTTGCTTCAACGTTCACTACGCCCGCGATGTTAAGAAGGCATACCCCGACCTTCTCGTTAACACCGTCGGCTCCATCACCAGCATCGACTACGCCGAGGAAATCATCGCAAACGGCTGGGCAGACTTCGTTGCTATGTGCCGTCCCCTTATGGCTGACCCCGACATGCCCAGAAAGTATGCCGAGAACAGACCCGAGGACAGACGTCCCTGCCTCCGCTGCGATTCCTGCACCAAGCACCTCATGGTTCCCAAGCCCATCTTCTGTGCCGTTAACCCCATTTCCGGCATGACCAGCGAGCTCAAGGACGGCCTTGTTCCCCTTGCCCGCGTAAAGAAGAAGGTTGCCGTTATCGGCGGTGGCCCCGCAGGTATCACCGCAATGCAGGCTCTCTGCGAGCGCGGCCACGATGTAACTCTCTATGAGAAGACCGGCGATGTCGGCGGTAACGTTGTCGGCGCTGCTGTTGCTCCCTTCAAGATTGACTGCAAGGATTACCTCGCATGGCTCCGTCGTCAGCCCGCCAAGTACGCCAAGGAGTACGGCGCAAAGATTCTTCTCAACACCGAGGCTACCCCCGAGGCAATTGAGAAGGAAGGCTATGATGCAATCATCGTTGCCGTCGGCGCTCATCCCCTTATCCCCAAGTCCATCCCCGGTATGACTCTTCCCCACGTTCACTGGGCTCCCGATGCAGAAGCTGATTACAGCCTCGTAGGCAACAAGATTGCCATCATCGGTGCAGGTGCTGTCGGCCTTGAGGCTGCTCTTGAGTTCAAGGCAGAGGGCAAGGAAGTTGTAGTTATCGAAATGGCAAGCAAGATGGAAACCATCTTCAACCTCCACAAGTCCGCAGGTACCTCCGCTTCTGAGTTCTTCAGATACATCGACGATGAGAAGGATCCTCTTCCCACCAAGTTCGGCCACAAGCTTCTTGAGGTTAAGGAAGACCGCATCATCTGCGAGTGCGACGGTGAGGTTGTCGAAATCGAGGCTGACACCGTTCTCACCGGTATGGGTATGATTCCCAACGCTGCAGAGGCTGAGGCTTTCCGTCACTGCACTGCCGAGACCAGCATCCACGTTGTCGGCGACTGCTTCAAGGCAGGCACCATCTGCGATGCTGTTAACCAGGCATTCCGCGCTGCAATCCACATCTGATTTAATTAAAGCTTTATGCTTTTGCCCCTCTCCCGTCCGGGAGAGGGGCAATTTTTATATCTTGTAATGAGTACACGGGGGTGGTATAATTAGTATATACAGCCTTAAAAGGAGCAAAATGCGTATGAAAAGGATTATCTGCATAGTTCTGGCTCTTGTTCTTGTACTGGGATGTCTTGCAGGCTGCGGCCTTGGAGACTTCGGAAGCAGCAAGGGAGAGAGCAGCAAAACCGAAAGTAAGAAGAGCGATAAAAACAATAAGGACGATAAGAAGGGAAAGGACGACGACGGCGATGATGATGACGAGGGCGGCGAAGTCCCTCCCGCACCCTCTCCCGAAGGCGGCAATGAGGGAGGCTCTCCCGAAAACACCGCCTCTGATAAGCCCTTCCTTCTTCACCCTCTCTATACAGAGCAGAGATACAGCGCCTATTCCGGGAAATCCGGAAGTCTTGTTGAGTCAAGCACAGGTTATTTCTCTATAAGTGAGGAGGACCTTAAGAATTACCCCTATCTTGCGGGCCTTAACAGTATGCTCATTTCAACGGGAGAAAGAGACATCAAGTCCCTTCGTGAAAGCTTTGATTACCTTACGCCCATGGCAGAAGAGTTTTTCGAGTCCTGGGAGAATAAGTCCTATGATTTCCGCTTTGAGGATTCTACAAAGCTTTACGCCACAAGAACGGACAGCAGCATCTTCTCTGTAAGGGCCGAGTATTACGGCTACTCCGGAGGCGTTCACGGCTATTACGGCACAGGCGGCCTCTGCTATGACTCAAAGACGGGAAAGAGGCTTACTCTTTCCGATATCATCTCCGACAGGGAGACTTTCGTAAGCGCCCTTACGGACATATTCTTTATGGAAAACGAGGAGCTTTTTGAGAACGAGTGGGTAACAAAGGAAACTCTTTCCGAATACATTTCCGCGTGCTTTGATAATGATGATTCCAAAAACTTCTTTATGGATTATGAGGGACTGAGCCTTGCAATCAATCCCTATGAAATAATGTCCTATGCAGGCGGCAGAGTAATAGCCAGGCTTTATTACGCCGATTATCCCGAACTTTTCAAAAACTCCTATGAGATAGTCCCCGACAGCTACATAACCCCCGTATTCATCGAAGGTGAGGACTACTTTACGGACCTTGACGGTGACGGAAGCAGGGAGAGACTCTCTTATTCCCCGGACATCGGAGAGTATGACTACTACTACGGAGTTTATCTCGGAATCGACGGCAAGGAAAAGTACTTTAACGCATGGTGCTACGATGCAGAGGGCTTCTATGTAAAGGCCCCCGGTGTTGAGAGCCTCTATTTCTTCTGCTACGGGGACAATGATATTGAGTACCTTGCGGTATATGATATTTCCGCAGGAACGGTAATCGAGGCGGACAGCAGCTTCTACGGCGGAAGAAACGATGTCTCCTGGACAAGTGAGGAATTGTCCGACGGAGCAATCATTGCCTATGGCTACGGCAAAACCACGGAGGTCATAACAGACCCCTCGGGCTTTAATCTCTCCCACAGAACCCAGATTCTCTCAACAGACCACGGAATGAAGAGGTTCAGTGTGGGAAAATACGGCCTTCCCGTCAGCGATGAGCAGTTTTACAAAATCAATTATCCCACAGGTCATCGCTTTACCCTCATTGCCGACCTTGAGGTCACCCTCCTTGCCGATGACGGAAGTGAAACAGTGTTCAAAAAGACCATTCCCTCAGGCTCCGAAATCTACTTAATCAGAACCGATGAGGAAACCATCGTTGACTTCGCCCTTCCCGGAGGCGGTGAGGGCAGGGCGGAGGTTTCGTCAGGCTGGCCCCAGCTTATTAACGGCGTGGATATTGAAGAGGTCCTTTCTCCCTGCCTTTTTGCAGGTTAATTGATATCGAAGCTGAAAACTATTGCAAAGCCCGAAACTATTTGCTATAATTAATTGTCACAAATAAGCCCCCGGTATTTTAATGCCGCAGGATAAAATAAAACAGGAGGAAAGAATAATGAAATTCTGCCCCAATTGCAATCTTTCTTACCCGGACGAGGCCAACGTCTGCTCCCAGTGCGGCGGACAGCTCTCCTTCGTTCCCAACCAGTTTGCTCAGGCTCCCGTTGATCCCTTTGACCACACCGCAGAGTTTGACAGGAAGGACATTTCCGACAACAAGGTAACCGCCATGGCTCCTTACCTCATGGGTGTTCTCGGCCTCATCATAGTATTTCTCGCTGCCGGCAACAGCCCCTACGCAGCCTTCCATGCACGCCAGGCCCTGAAGATTCAGGTGGTTACAATCCTTCTCGGCATTGTATCCGCAGTTCTTTTTTTTTTTTTTATCGTTCCCATTGCAGGCGGCATCTGCATTGTTATCCTCGGCGTTATCGATATTATCTGCTTCTTCAATGTCTGCAACGGCAAGGCAAAGGATGCCCCCATCATCAGAAAGCTCGGCTTCCTCAAGTAAGATATATCACGGAAAAAATAAAAACAGGCACCCACACTCGGGGTGCCTGTTTTTCATATTACGAAGGGAAGCCTCAGGCTTCCTTTTTCTTTTTGCAGAAAATACTGCTTCTGAAGAGGATAAGCTGAACCACAACGAAGTATGCGGCAAAGATGCCCCAGCAGATGTAGGTCATTTTCGTGCTTGTGGGAAGAACGCCAAGGAGAAGAAGAAAGGGGGCTCCGAAAACGGTTGCCCACAGATTCTGGAAAATAAGGTTTCTGGATGCGGGAGTCCTGTAGAAGGGGTCAACCTCACGGAGGAGAATGTAGCCCGTGCAGTTTGTTCCCGTGAGCATACCGAAGAAGATAAGAAACTGCTCATCCTGATAGTCCTTAAAGAGCCTGCGGCAGATAAAGCGGACATAGAAGAAGGAGATGAGGAAGCCCGCAACGCAGATGGCCGCAAGGGGAATGACAAACTCGGGGTAGCGGAAGGCGCTCAGGGAAATTGCGGCGATGGAGGCAACGGCCATAAGGTCGAAGAGGAAGCCGGAGATGCGGTTCATAAGGAAGTTGTTTATATACTCCCTGTGGATGATATTCTTCTTTTTGCCGAGGTTCAGAATACCCTTGATAATAGCGACAAACATCATTGCAACAAGGAAAATAAAGTTCCAGAGAAGGGGCTTTACGGTGTTCTGAAGAATACCGCCGGCGATGTCGAATACTCCGGAGAGAAGCTTGTTGAAGATGTATGCGCAGATGTAGGCGAGGAATACAAGACCGAACTGAACCGTCAGCTTGTCAAGGGACTCGGTTACGGGAATCTCGTTGTCATCTGTGAATACGTCAAGAGTGGGGGAGGTGAAGTTGTCACCCATATCTCCCGCAACGGCTCTGCCCTTGCGTCTTATGTACTGAAGGTAGATAACGCCTCCCAGTGAAGCGGAAATAAAGCCCATTGCCGCAACGGAAAGGCCGAAGCTGGCTCCGTTGGTGAAGGCGGGGTAGGCTGTTGCGGTTTCATAGGTAAGACCCCAGCCGTAGGCATTTCCGGGGCCCTGTCCGTAGCCCATGGGAAGAAGAACGCCTGCGCCTGCCCAGTTGCCAAGAACAAAGGAAAGGCCTATTGTAATGGCAAGGCCCACAACCGCCTGAAGAAGATAGGTTGAAACTGTGAGAAGGCCGGAGTTGAAGATATCCCTTGCGCCGTTCTTGTTTTTGTGGGGGCCTGTTCTGCAGAAGGTCATTGCAACAATGCCGAGACCCAGACCGTGGTAGGTGAGAGCCTCGAGAGTGACCGCATCGAAGAGCTCATTGCCCGTTGCCTTCTTCCAGATTACCTCGAAGAGAAGGCAGAGAAAGCCGGCCAGAACCGGGGCGGGAATCATGCTTTTCTTAAGGGGCTTTACAAGTCTTCTCAGCATATTGCAGAAAAGCATACAGATAAAAAGGATACCGAGGGCGACAACAAGACGCCACACGCTGTCCTCCCAGAAGCTTACCATAAATAATCCTCCTGATGTGTAATGCGCGGTGATGTAATTTGCTGTATTATATAGGAGGTAAAGATATTTTGCAATGCTTTTCTTTATATATGCTTAAAACAGAGGACTTATTTTTATACTATAGTAAACGCAGCTTATAATAATAACTGCTTACTATTGACAATTTTTCTCATAATAGGTATTATATTAGACAGCCTTAAATCAAAGGAAAAAGGAGGGCTCACCGCTATGATGACCCCAAAAGAGAATGTAATGGCCATACTTAACCGCACCTCTCCGGATAAGTATATCGATATTATGGACGCAGTTGTCCTTCTCCCCGACCCCGCTATGCTTGAGGGACGCATTCCTCAGGACGGCAAGGAGTACAAGAACGCATGGGGCGTAACCTATCAGTGGATGCCCGGTGCTCCCGGCGCCCATCCCCATGTAACCCCCGAGAATGCCGTAATCAAGGATATCGAGCACTGGCGCGATACCTTTAAGGCTCCCGCTTATGAGGGCCTTGACTGGTCTATGGCAAAGGAGGTTGCCGCCTCTGTTGACAGAAATGAGAAGCTCGTCTGCGTTATGTTCGGCGGCGGACTTTTTGAAATGAGCCACCACCTTATGGGCATGGAGCAGGCCTTCATGAACTATATGGAGTACCCCGATGAGATGACAGAGCTCCTTGAGGAGGTCGCAAAGTACAAAATCGGATATATCTATGAGATGGCAAAGCAGGTTCAGCCCGACATCATCTTCTACCACGATGACTGGGGCTCCAAGCAGAATGTCTTCCTTCCCCCCAGAATCTGGAGACAGCTACTCAAGCCCATTCAGACGAGAATCGCCGATGCGATTCACGACTGCGGTATGATTTATATGCACCATGCCGACTGCATCTGCCAGCCCATCGTTGAGGATATGGTGGAAATCGGAATCGATATCTGGCAGGGTGTTATTGCCCAGAACGATATTCCCGAAATCCAGAGAATTACAGAGGGCAAGCTTGCCATGGTCGGCGGTATCGACGGCCCCGCAATCGACATCGCAAATATCACCGAGGAGCAAATCCGTGCCGAGGTAAGAAGAGCCTTTGACACCTACTGTCCCGCAGGACGTTTCTTCCCCTCCATCCCCAACGGCATCTGCTTCAGAGAGTGGAATAACAAAATCTTTATGGATGAAAAGGATAAGTACGGCGTTGAGTATGCCAAGGCTCATCCCCAGACTCTGCCTCCCTATCCCTTCAAGGTCCCGACGATTAATCCCGAGCTTCTGAAGTAAGTTATAGGAATGCCGAAATAATATAGAATCCTGTGTTCCAATAGAAGCATATAGAATAAGAAATATCACATTTTATGCACGAAAGACGCCCTTCAAGGCGCCTTTCGTGATTTTGTAATAAGAAAAATTGTTATCAGTTCCCTGTGCCCGGTGTAGCCAATGGGTCAATATTTTTGGCAGCTTGCACAATAACATCAAAATCTGATATCGTTCCATCTGCATTTGCAGATTCTCCAATAAATATCCATATAGGCTGTAAATATGGTTGCTCGTCCAAACTACCTGCATCTTCCCAGTATCCCAATTTAACATCTACTATTTTTGCAGATAGGGCATCACTCCTAATACTTGAAGAATACATATTGTTTTTTATTCCATCAATAAA
>JAKSPP010000057.1 GCA_024404735.1 Oscillospiraceae bacterium
AGAACCTACGTGAGCACCGGTCCACTCGGCAACAAGGCCGGGGCCTGCTTCGCCGAGACGGGAAAGACCGCGAACGCCTGCCTCGGGTCCGAGAGGAGTCTCTCTCTTGTTTAAATCCCAGCCGATGAAGCTGTTGCCGACGCCCCAGTCGCCCATTGCGGAGCCCTGATGAAGCTTAAGAGCCTTGGGGTGGCCTTCTTCTTTGTAACGGTCACGGATAGCGCAGATAACCTCCTCGGGGAAGCCGGAGAGGCCCATACCGGCAACGCCGATGCTGTCGCCGTCCTTTATAAGCTTTGCTGCCTCGGCAGCGGTAATGAATTTTGCCATATTTTCCTCCAATAATAAGGTTACGGCTCCAAAGGGAGCAGCAAACCAAAATATTTACATAGTGACAAGTTATTATATATGCTCGGAGGGCTTTATGCAAGTTTTTTTTGAACTTAAAAAAGAACTCCGGGATAATACCGGCGTTCTCTATAATGTCATATTTCCGAAAAGTGTGTTTACATCACATTCAAATATCACACACAGTGCAAGAATCTACTCTACTCGAATGCTGCTTAAGTCCGCATTCTATTTGAGAGTATGTCCCCCGTGACATATCCGGGCCCATAAGCTGCAGCTTTGCCGCGACCTGTTCCTGAGTCAGTTTCATAGAGATGCGAAGCTGTCGAATATTCGTTCCAAGACAATATTTGCCTTTGCTTTGACGCACTTTTTCACAATTTCACCGTCCTGATGTACTATGTATTTCAGCAAATTTCAGATAGATTTTAGCGTGAAAGAGTGATATAATCACCGGTTGTAGAGAGCAAAACGAAAATAATAGTCGAAATATGAATATTTATTCTGTTTTTCGGCTTTATTTTTATAAATTTTCATTTTTCTATAAGAAAGGATTCAGAAATGCACTCACACAAAAGATTTACGGCATTTATGATAGCCATTGCCGTAATGTTCTCTGTCCTTCTGCCGGCATCGGCAATGGCAGAAGAAACCAAACCCGACATTTCGGGAAGCATGTTTCTGGCTCAGGCAAAAGATAAGGACGGCAGATTTACGGGCAATCCCGGTAACTTTCTTTATACCGGGGAGCCAATTACTCCGGAAGTAAAACTGCTGTATAAGAATACTACTCTAAGCCTCAATGAAGATTATGAGGTCACATACGAAAACAATACCGAGCCCGGAAATGCAGCGATTATTATAAACGGCGCAGGCAATTTTACCGGCACCGTCAGATTGAGTTTTAAGATATCCAAAATTGATATGTCCACCTTCAGGGGCGGATTCGGAATATATACCGGCTTCCCCGTTAAGCCCTTCGTCAACAATTACACATATAATGGCCTCAAAGACGGAACGGACTATATTCTTTCCTGGGATGAAAGCACAGACCTTATAAATTCGGGAAGCTTTCCCGTTACCATTACCGGACGCTCTCCCGCCTGCACCGGTGAAACAACGGTTATGTTTACAATAAAGCAGGCCCCTGTAAATTATATATCCGTAATCCCCGCAGAAAGCGATGGTGATTTTTCCGCTTTTTACAATGGCATAAAGCTTACCGAAGGAAAAGATTATGAGGCCATATGTGACACTGAAAACAAATCCTTTGAAATAAGCGGACTTGGCAATTTTTCGGGAAAAACAAACGGTATTTACGAAGTATCGGAAACCTTCGGAAATGCAACAATCGCATTAAACAAAACCGAAGCTGTTTATGATTCATGGTTCATAGAAGTACCGCAGGTATCCGTAAGCAAAGATGGCATTCTTCTTAAGGAATACGAGGACTATTCCGTTACCGTCGAAAACACCGACGCCGTCGGAGAAGCAACCATACATGTAAAAGGTCTCGGAGACTACGCCGGCAAATATGCAGACCTTTGCTTTGAAATCAGACCTCAGGATATAAACGATACGTTTCTTATGTTCTATGTCTCATTCTCAGCGGCTACAGTTTCTGATGAAAATCCGAACGGTCTTCCCGAAATGAAGCTTGATTATTTCAGCGAATATGAAGTCGGAAAGGATTTTTCCGTAAGCTATCCCGAGAATGCCTTCTCGGATAATTCCTACGATATTGCCTTAAACGGATGCGGAAACTACACCGGAACTATATATTC
Source organism: Oscillospiraceae bacterium (assembly GCA_024404735.1). GTDB lineage: Bacteria > Bacillota > Clostridia > Oscillospirales > Oscillospiraceae > JAKSPP01. The sequence continues at coordinate 2,133 of JAKSPP010000057.1, forward strand.
GAAATTCATAAAAGCCGCAGGCAAAGGCACTGTCACCATGGACGGATGGCGCTATGGCAGTGAATCGGCGTCCCCCGTTATTTCCTCCGAAACAAACGGAACAGATAAGGCAATAATAACCTATGCCGCAAGCGGAAGTGATACTTTTACCGAAGAGAAGCCCACAGAGCCCGGACAATACACTGTACGCGCCGTATTTCCGGCAACCGCCTCATACACCGAGGCCAAGGCAGAGTGCGAATTTGAAATAGAGGCTGCCGCCTTAACACTTGAAATTACAGACGACTCAGAAGAAGGCCGAAGCGGTATTCTATATTTCGCGGAAGCAACAGACGGAAGCCTTAAAGCAATAGATTATACGGGAAATCTCGAAAGCCTTGTTATCCCGGATTATCTTGAAAACGAAGAGGAAGATTTTCTTCCTGTTACGGTTATCGGAGAAAATGTATTCAGAAATGACCCGGAGCTTATTACCATAGAGTTTCCGTCGACCGTAACAACCGTCGAAAAGAGTGCTTTTGAAGGCTGTCTGAAGCTTGAAACAGTCATAATCACCGACAATCTTGTAAATATTGCAGATAACGCCTTCTTCCAATGCGAAGCCCTTAAGAGGGTTATTAAAAGTGATTCTTCGGATGCAAGGGCGAACCTTATGGCATTATCCGCAACTCCCGTCAATCCCGACAAAGGAAGCGAGATAAGCGCCGGGGCATTCATGGAATGCCTTAATCTTACCGACATATATATTGCAGAGGGCGTAACCTCCATCGGCGAGAAAGCTTTTGCACGATGCAGCAATCTTAAAACCGTTGTAATTCCATCAAGCGTAAAGAGCATCGGAAACGGCGCATTTATGACCTGTACAAAGCTTGAAACCATAGTTGTCCCGGATTCCGTTACAAGCAGCACATGGGATTACACATTTGCAAACTGTTTAAGCCTAAGGTCTGTTTCGCTTCCCTCGGGAATGAAAAACATCGGCGAAAGAATGTTCTCCAACTGCCACAGTCTTTCCTCAATAACACTTCCGTCCGGAATAACTTCGATTGGCAACTGTGCCTTCGCAGAAAATTACCCCGGGTATGAAAACGTTAAATGGGGAATGGACGGCAATCCCAATACAGAGTACTATGTGCCTCTGACATCGGTCACTATTCCTTCCGGGGTCAAAACCCTTGGAGACGGTGCATTCCAGTATGCAAGGAAGCTTACCTCCGTAACACTCCCGGACGGACTGACTTATATCGGCAGTCAGGCTTTCACTGAAACCGCCCTGACTTCTGTTTCAATTCCGGACAGTGTTACGGAAATAGGGAACAGAGCATTCCAGTCATGCGGCACAATAAGTTCTCTTGTTCTTCCCAAGAATCTGAAAAAACTCGGTGTCGCTGTATTTGCCTTCTCCGAGATTAAAGACATACACTTTACCGGAAATCTTCCTGTCTTCGGCACAGACGACGATTTTACCGTTGGTTTCGGCACTTTCACTCACTGGTGGATGGGCACGGTTTATTATCCTTCCGGAAACAGCACATATACTGCCGCTTCCATGGGACAGTACGGAGCAACCGCCGGCATGGAAAGTTATAAGAACAATGTAATTACATGGCTCGTCGAAGGTTCGGGCAATAACGGTGGCGCTCAGGAAACACCCCCCGCCGACCTGAAAGAATGGACAAAGGCTTCTCCATGGGCAGAGCCCTGGCTGCAAAAAGCCTCCGAAAACAAAATAATCCCCGATTGCCTTAAAGGATGCGATATGACACTGCAAATTAACCGAAGAGAATTTGCATCTGTCTGCGTAAAGCTCTACGAAGCATTATCCGGAACAAAAGCAGAGCCGTGCAGCAACCCGTTTACCGACTGCGATGACATTGAAGTACTGAAGGCCTTTAATGTGGGAATTACAAACGGTACAAGCGCAACAACCTTCTCCCCCGATGATGTACTCACCCGTGAACAGGCTGCAACAATGCTTACAAGAGTATACAAAAAAGTTCACTTTAATAACTGGACTATGGAAACAGACGCCGACTTCGAAGCAAGCTTCAGGGCTCTTTTCACTATGCCCGAAGCCTTCATGGATGATGCAAATATTTCATCCTGGGCCAAAACCAGCGTATACTTTATGAAAGCCAAGGGAATTATCGACGGCGTGGGCGGAAATATGTTTGCGCCCAGGCACACAGCCGATTCCGGCAGTGATTCCAACTACGGACTTGCAACAAGAGAGCAGGCACTTAAGATTGCCGTTGCAATGCTCGACAGTCTCCGCTGATAAAAATACAGATACAGAAAAAAACAGCCGATGTTCCAAGTGCCCAGTCCGGAACATCGGCTATTTTTTGTGGCACTATGGACTTCACGAAAAATAGTGAAGAACTGTATACGGATAAAGAAACAGCCACTTTGTTGCTTCACTCAGTAGGCTTCCAAAATGCCTGCCAAATTGAACAAAGTGGCTAAGTCGGTACTCTATCATATGAGAATAACAGAGTCAAAATAATATGTAAGAATTATATTTCCCCGCCGTCAGAAAACTATCCCGCACACAAGAAAGGCCGCGCTTGCAAGGCCTGCGCTTATAAGAGCATAGGGAAGCTGCGACACAGCGTGTGAGAGATTGTCTATACCGCAGGTTGCGGAGGACAGAACAGTTGCATCGGAATAGAAGCAGGCGTGAGAGCCGAATACGCCTCCCGATACAACGGCGCCGAGGGTAAGCAGAATATTGCCGTTTAATGCGGCCGCAAGGGGAACGACAATAGATACGGCAACCGCCTCAATGCCCCAGAAGGAGCTTGTGACAAAGGTCAGCACGGCAATAATGACAAATACCACGGCAGGGAGAGTTGCGGCATTCATAACGGGCTCGCAGAGATGAATGACATATTCGGACAGGCCCATTTCACCGCAGGCTGTTTTAATCATAAAGGATGCAAGAAGAATCGCCAGTACGGGCAGTATATCCGCAAAGCCCGCAAAAAACAGTTCCACAAAGCGCGTGAAGGTCATTTTCTTACGGGGCAGATACAGAAGCATGCAGACAGCAAGGGCGATAATAATCGCAACAAGCATATCTCCCGTTATGACGGTAACGGAAATGAGCGCGCCAATGGGAATGATAAAGTCAAGCATCCTGCCCTCGTTTTCGGTTTTGGGAGGATAGTCTGCCGCCATACCCGCCATTGCGATATCCACGGATTTTACATTGTGCATTTCAGGCTCCACGGGCTCCTTCGGCGTGTCCGCCTCGGCATAGGCCTTTTTCATTGCGCCGAGCTTAGGCAGAATGCCTGCGGAAAACAGGAAAACCACAATAAGGGCAAAAATCGGATAGAACATAAAGGGCAGAACCTTCAGATACACACTCATACCCGTTGTATAGCCCATTTCCTGAATGACCCTTTCCTGAATAAATACTCCGGAATAGAAAACCACCCAGGTGGAAAAGGGAATCAGAGCACAGACGGGGGCGCCTGTTGAGTCAATGACATAGGCAAGTGCCTGACGGGGAATTTTCTTTTTGTCACAGACCTCATTCATACAGGTTCCGATGGTCATAATGTTCAGATAATCGTCAACAAAGATGACAATGCCCATAAGCAGAGAGGTCTGAAGCACAGACCTCTGGCTTTTGCAGAGTCTTGTAAGAAGGCCCGAGAAGCCGAGGGTTCCCTTCGCCTCCTTGAGCAAAAAAATGAAGCCTCCGAACAGTCCGCACAGGAGAAGAATATACTGGTTGTCGTAGTTGGATATTTCTCCGAGAAGAAGCTCGCACCACGGACCTATAAACCGAAAGCCATACATAATTATGTATGCAACCAAAGACCCGAAAATCAGCGCCTCAAAGGATTTCTTGCTTTTCATTGCAAAAACAAGCATCGCAACGGGAGGCAGCAAACACAGGACTCCATAATCCATTTTTTGTAAATCCTTTCATCGGCATAAACGGATAAAAATCTGTCCGCAAATCAATGCCTTAATAAAATAAAAGAAAGGGAGGCTTCCCCGAAGGAAAGCCTCTTCGTATATTAAGCTTTAATGCGCCGTCTTATGCCTTTGCGTAGCCCATTCTTACGTCGATGTCCTCCATGTAGGGAACATTCTCGGGAATGATGAGCTTGCAGCCTGTCTTGGCAACGACCTCTTCTATGGTGGTTCTGTTGGAAATCTCCTCGAGAACGGCACCGGCCTCGGTGAAGTGGATAACGGCAAGCTCGGAAACAACGTAGTCAACACAGCGCCAGCCTGTGAGGGGCATCTCGGTCTTGTCGACAATCTTGAAAGCGCCGTCCTTTGCGGTGTGGTTGGTCATAACGATGGTGGTCTTGGAGCCGGATACCAGGTCCATAGCGCCGCCCATACCTGCGGCAGCCTTGCCGGGAATCATCCAGTTTGCAAGGGAGCCCTCGCCGTCAACCTCGTAGCAGCCGAGAACGGTGATGTCGATGTGACCGCCGCGGATGTAGCCGAAGCTGGTGAAGGAATCGAAGCAGGCGCCGCCGACTCTGAGAACAGAGGTCTTGCCGCCGGCATCAACAACGTTGGGGTCTGCGTACTCTCCCTCCTTGGGAGCGCCGGTGAGGCCTACAACTCCGTTCTCGGAGTCAATCCAGACATCAACACCCTCGGGAAGGTAGTCAAGGCACTTGGTGGGCATACCGATACCCAGGTTAACAATATCTCCGTCCTTGAAGAAGCGGGCGGTTCTGTAAGCAATAAATTCTTTTCCGGTGAGTTCCATTTTAACAAAATCCTCCTTAAGAGTTTTCAATAGCCTTGCCCTGAACAACGGCATCGACTATGAAGAAGGGAGTTATGATCTGATCGGGATCAAGCTCGCCTACTTCTACGATTTCCTCTGCCTCAACGATAACGTGATCTGCGGCATTTGCAAATACGGGGTTGAAGTTTCTGGAGGTGTGCTTGAAGACACAGTTTCCGGACTTATCTGCCTTCCATGCGTGGATGAAGGCAACCTCTGCGTGGAGGGGGAGCTCAAGGATGTAGCGCTTGCCCTTCTGAGGCTCATCGGGCTCGACGAAACGGTACTTGCCCTGCTCGTCATCCCACTCGAGGAGCTGCTTGCCGTCCTGCATGGGGGTGTGAACACCGGTGGGGGTGAGGATACCACCGATGCCGGAGCCGCCTGCTCTTACCTTTTCGCAGATGGAGCCCTGGGGAACGAAGGTAACGTTAATCTCGCCTGCAACGACCTTCTCACAGGTCTCAACGTTGTTACCGATGTGGGAGCAGGTGATGTGCTTGATTTTGTTCTCGTGAACGAGCTTTCCGATTCCGCGGCCCTTAACGGAGGTGTTGTTGGAGATAACGGAAAGGTCGGTGATATCGGTCTTAAGGAGAGCATCGATAAGAGTCTCGGCAACACCGACGTTAACAAAGCCGGGGAGCAGGATGCTCATTCCGGTATGGCAGTACTTGGCAATAGCCTCGTCAACACTGATAACCTTGGATTTCATTGTTTATAATACCTCACTTAGCACTTTTCGAATGTGGTTGCAACGCCCATACCGCCGCCGATGCAGAGGGTTGCAAGACCCTTCTTTGCCTCGGGACGCTTCTGCATCTCGTGGAGAAGAGTTACAATAATTCTTGCGCCGGAGCAGCCTACGGGGTGGCCGATTGCAATGGCGCCGCCGTTTACATTGACCTTTTCCATATCAAAGCCGAGCTCTCTTGCAACAGCGATGGACTGAGCTGCAAATGCCTCGTTTGCCTCGATGAGGTCGAAGTCGGAGATAACTGTGCCGGACTTCTCCATAGCCTGACGGACAGCGGGAACGGGGCCTGTACCCATAATCTTGGGGTCTACGCCGCCCTGGCCCCAGCCGGTGAGCTTTGCCATGGGCTTGAGATTGTACTTCTTAACAGCCTCTTCGGAGCAGAGGATGATGGCGGCAGCGCCGTCGTTAACGCCGGAAGCGTTGCCTGCGGTGATGCGGGGCTCGCCTACGGTGCAGTTTTCTCTGGTGGTCTTCTGAGCGTTGAAGGTATCGACCACGGTACCTCCATTAGAAACAAAAGCATTGTCGGAGGAAGCGGGGAAGGCTGCCTTCAGCTTTGCAAGACCCTCGGCGGTGGTGCCGGGACGAACGAACTCGTCGGTCTTGAAATCTACAACCTGCTTCTTTACCTTTACGGGAACGGCAACGATTTCATCCTCAAAGCGATTTGCCTCGAGAGCCTTTGCTGCCTTCTGCTGAGAAGCGAGAGCAAAGTCATCGAGCTCCTGTCTGGTGATGCCCCAGACATCGGCGATGTTGTTTGCGGTGGTGCCCATGTGGTAATCATTCATTGCATCCCAGAGAGCATCGTTAACCATGGAGTCCTTCATCTTGCCATCGAACATTCTCTGGCCCCAGCGAGCGGAGGGAAGGAGGTAAGGAGCAGCGGACATATTCTCTGCACCGCCGCAGACAACGATTTCGGCATCACCGGCGAGGATGGCGCGAGCGCCCTCGATGACGGTCTTCATACCGGAGCCGCAAACCATGTTAACGGAGTAAGCGGGAACTGCGAAGGGAACGCCTGCCTTGAGAGAGGCCTGTCTTGCGACGTTCTGGCCGAGGCCTGCGGAGATGCAGCAGCCGAAGATGACTTCGCTGACAGCTTCGGGGGCTATGCCTGCTCTGTTAAGAGCTTCTTTGATAACGATTCCGCCCATATCGGAGGGGTGAACATCCTTGAGGCTGCCGCCAAAAGTACCTACTGCGGTACGGCAGCAAGAGGCTACGTATAAATCTTTCATATTCTTTCTCCCGAAAAAAATAAAATAAACAAGTTGGATAAATTAAGGCAAAAATAATGTTGAATTCTTGACATTGGCATCAAGGCACAATATCCTCTTGAGTATAAACTTTATAATACAATAAGTCAAGCTTATAGTTGACAAAATATATATTCAATAGGTACTTTGCCTTGTTATTCATAGACAAAAAGAAAGAACAGCTTTATCCCTTAAGTGTTTATTTCGGAAATATATAAAATAATTTTTGAAAAAGTCTTGACAAGAGAGAGCTTATTGATTATAATAACAAAGCTTTAATCAAATAAGGCTTTTTCCCCGAACGGGGCGACATGGAGAAGTCGCGTAGCCCGGTCGAGCGCGCACGATTGGAAATCGTGTAATGGTCATAAGCCATTCGAGGGTTCGAATCCCTCCTTCTCCGCCATGAAAACCCTGAAACCGCAAAGGTTTCGGGGTTTTTTCATGTCTTTTCGGCCT
>JAKSPP010000058.1 GCA_024404735.1 Oscillospiraceae bacterium
TGCAAAAATCAGCTCCATTCCCGCAATTATCGCAAACTCCACCGAGGCAGAGCTTATTCATGAGGCCGCTATCGGAAAGATAGCCGGTGAGCAGCTTCTTAAGCTTCAGACTCTGGGACTTACAAGAGAAGAGGCCGAGGAGAGAATCCTCAAGGGCTTCCTTGCATAATGAGTCATTTTATTGACCTGCACACACACTCAAGCGCCTCGGATGGTACGGATGCCCCCGAGGCGCTTATTGAAAGTGCGAAAAAGGCGGGACTTGGCGCAATTGCAATAACGGACCACGACTGCTTCGGCTCGGAAAAGGCCTTTGGGGCTGCAGAAAAAGAGGGAATAGAGTTTGTGCCGGGAATTGAGGTTTCGATAGGCTATCCTCCCCCCAGAGGGAGAATAATCGAGGATGAGGGGATACATATTCTCGGCCTCTTTATAAATCCGGAGGCCCCCGCTCTTAAGGAGCTTCTTTGCGAGGTCGTTGCGGAAAGGGAAGACAGAAACGAAAAAATCGCAAGGGCAATGCGGGATGACGGCCTTCCCGTATTTCTGGAGGACCTGAAGAAAAATAACCCCGGGGCCGTTATAGGAAGGCCCCATTTCGGAGCGGCTCTGGTAAAATGCGGGGCTGCCTCCGATATGAATGATGCCTTCTTCAGATACCTCAATCCCACTAAAAAATATTTCCGCAAGAGGGAATACATAGAAAAACAGCGCTGCTTTGATGTAATACATGCCTCGGGAGGCATTCCCGTTATCGCCCATCCGCTGCAGTACAAATATCCCCCCGATGAATTCGAGGCTTTTATCCGGGATATGAAAAGCTGCGGCGCAGAGGCAATGGAATGCGTTTATACGGGCTATGGTCCGGGGCAGCAGCGCCTTCTTATGAGTATGGCAAAGCGCTTTGAGCTTCTTCCGTCGGGGGGCAGTGATTACCACGGCAGCAAAAAGAGCATAAAGCTGGGAGGAGCAAAGGTCCCCTATGAATACCTCGAAGGGCTTAAGGATAGGCTTCGGAGATAATTAAGGCCGTTTTGCTTACGGCTCTGTAACGAAAAGCGAAGGGCGTAAAAGGCCCTTTGCTTTTCTTTTTGCCGAAAGTACTTGATTTCACCGAAAAGTAATAATATAATGTGATTGTCAAATATTGAATTATTCTGACAATATAATACCGAAAGGATGAAACAGTATGAGCGATTTCGTTATGGATAAAGACGGACAATTCGGAGATATGATAGTTCAGGGCCTTCCCGAGCGTTTTACAATTCCATCCGATTTCAACACGATATACAAGGAGTGGGGCGACCGTATCCTTTACATTGATTCAAGCGTTGTTCCCGGCGCTTTCCAGATGAATACCAGCTGGTATATCAATGCCCCCGACTTTAATCCCCTGCCCTATCATGATGAGCATTCTCACGATTTTGATGAGCTCGTCGGCTTCCTGGGCTCCAATCCCGAGGATAAGGAGGACCTGGGCGGAATTATCGAAATCGGCATAAACGGCGAGCTTCACCGCCTTACAAAGAGCTCCATTATCTTTATGCCCGCAGGAATGAAGCATCTTCCTCTTCGCATAGTAGAGCTCCACAGACCCATCCTGCATTTCTCCGTTTCCATGAACCCCACCTATTACTGCAAGCGCACAGCAGACGGGGAGAAAAAGGACTGATAATGCTTTTTAAGGGGTAATGATTGACAAAAAGCCCGAAATAGGATATACTTATACCCATACCCCTATACACTACAGGAGATATATTAGATGAAACAATGCATGGACAGCGAAAACCTGCACCGCCGCTTAAAGAAAATTGCCGGTCAGGTTCAGGCAATTGAGCGTATGATTGACGAGGATATTCCCTGCGAGGATGTACTTTCTCAGATAAACGCAGCCAAATCTGCCCTACATAAATGCGGTCAGCTCGTTCTTGAAGGACACATCCGCCATTGTGTCCGTGACGGTCTTGTTGAGGGCGATGCGGATAAGACCATCGCAAGCTTCACCAAGGCTGTGGAGCGCTTCTCGAATATGGGCTGAGCAGGTATGGACAAAAAAGCAGTTTTTTACTGCTTTTTTGTTTTTCTTCTTGACAAACCTATACCCCTTATGGTATAAATAGGTCATGGAGATACCCGGGTGGGTATATCCGGGAGGTTAAAAATGGATAAATTCCGAAGCAGTCTTACAAGGGTCCTGACCGCTCTTAACAGGGCCCGTGCTTTCTGCATAGTCCTGTCCGCTATTGGACTTGCGGTAAGCCACAGCGCATTTTCTTTTTTCCCCTTTAATGAGGCATTTTTCGCTATCGGTCTATGCGGAATGCCCATTGTAATTGAGTCCGCTCTTGTTTTTGACGGAAAAAACGAGATTACGGTCAACTCACTTAAAGCTCTCGTTATTATTATTTCCCTTTTTGTCTGCACGCCCTTTATTTCCGGACTTGTCTGCATAAGCTTCCGTGTATTCGGCCTTATTGAATCGGCTCTTCTCGGAAGAGTCAGAAGAGATGCAGATTCACTTGCTTCCTTAAATCCTGCCTATGTCAGAATCGAGGACGAGATGGGTCAGCGCTTTATTACGGCAGAAGAGCTTAAGCCCGGTGATAAAATAAAGGTGCTTTCCGGCGAGATTGTCCCCGCAGACGGGGTTCTTCTTTCCGAAGCTGCAGGGATAAGCACAGGTCTTATCCTCGGAAGCTCCGAGGCGACAATGCTTAAAGAGGGAGGCTTCGTGAGAAGCGGAAGTATAAACGAGGCAGGCGCTTTTTACCTTGAAGCCTCTGCAAAATGTTCGGACAGCACTCTTCAGAGGTTCATCGAAGCAACGCTTTCCGAAAAGGCCAAAACACAGAGGGCTCTCTCCCTGGCAGACAGATATTCAAAGCTTATTATTCTTGTTGCTTTTGCCGCAGCCGCTATTGCGTGCATATCCGGGAATAATAATTCTCTCAGCATCTGTCTGATTACGGCAATAGGCTGCGGAACGGTTATTCCCGCCCTTGTTTCCGCGATTTTTGCAATGCTCGGAAGAGAAATCCCGCCATTTAAGCTTACGCACAGGCTTTTTTACAGGATTCCCGGGGAAAGCAAGGCTACTGTCTGAAAATATAAGCCGGATAACAGAAAACGAGGCAAAGGATTTTTCCTTCGCCTCGTTGTTTTTTTGTTATTACGGAAAGAGATCAGTCTTCGTTAATCTCTACAAGCTCAATCTTGAAGTTAAGCTCCTTGCCTGCCATCTCGTTGTTTGCATCGAGAACGATGGTGGTATCATCGCGGGATACAACGGTAACGGGGAAGCGACGGCCGGTGGAGTCGGAAAGAGCAACTCTCTCGCCGGGCTCGAGGGTTTCGGAGCCGGGAAGCTCTGCAATGGGGAAGGAGTAAACCATATTCTCGTAACGCTCACCGTAAGCCTTGTCGGGGGTGAGGTGAACATTGACAATCTGGCCGAGCTCCATATTTGCAACGGCCTCATCGAAGCCGAGAATCATCATGCCCATACCACAGAGGAACTCCATGGGTTCGCCGCGGTCATAGGAGGAGTCGAACTTCTCGCCGTTATTGAAGGTTCCCTCATAGTGAACCTTTACACGCTTGCCAACATTGGGGCCCTCAACGGTGGGAGCACCGTGGCATCCGCCACCGCAGCTGCCGCAGCTACCGCCGCAGCCACCGCCACAGCTTCCGCCGCAGCCCTCTTCCTCTTCCTCATGTTCGTGGTCGTGGTGGTCGCAGTTTACGCCCTGAGACTGAAGCTCACCGTTAATGAATGCCTGAACGGCTGCATCTGCATCTCCCTGAGCGCCGGAGCAAATCTGAATGCCGGCTCTGTCAAGGGCATCCTTTGCGCCGGAGCCGATGCCACCGCAGATAAGAGCATCAACGTACTCGTCTGCAAGAAGAATGGCAAGAGCCTCGTGACCGCTGCCCTCTGTGCTGATTACTCTGGAGGAGACAATTTTAGTTCCTTCGCACTCGTAAATCTTGAAGTAAGAGGAGTGTCCGAAATGCTGGAAAACGTATCCGTTTTCGTAGGTTACTGCTACTTTCATCTTTGATATCCTTTTTCCTTATTAATATAAATTATTGTGCGTACATAAGCTTCAGTATGAACCTTATAAGGCTATAGGGCAAAAGTCTGCCCAGAAGACCGAAGGCCTTGTACTGAAGACCGATAATATACCTTGGGGCAAGTCTCCTTTTCATTGCAACCCCGGCAATGAAGGCGCCTGCGACGGAGGCGGGCATACCGCCCGTTTCATCCTTTTCCATAACTGCAACGGAGCGGGAAATACGCCCCCCGTATATATCGTCTCCAATTATACACTTGTTTCTTGCAGAAGTAAAGCCGGATTTGATATCTCCGGGTAAAATAGCACAGACACTTATCCCAAAGGGGGCAAGCTCATTTGCATAGGCCTCGGTGAAGGCGAGAATTGCGGACTTTGAGATGGAGTACCAGCCCTGAAAGGGAATGGAGAATATTCCGGCAACGGAGCTTATGTTGATTATTCTGCCCTCGCCCTTTTCCCTCATATGGGCGGTGACGGCTTTAGAGCAGTTTACGGTGCCGAAAAGATTAACCTCAAGCTGTCTTTTGGCATCGGAGTTTTCCGTAAACTCCATGGCCCCGGAAATACCGAAGCCTGCGTTGTTAATAAGGATATCAATTTTTCCCTCGCGGGAGATTATCTCCGAAACCGCAGCCTCAACGGCATCGGGGTCGGATACATCGGCAGAGAGATACTCAATGCCGGGAACGTTACCGGGCCTTCTCGAAAGAGAATACACCCTGCAGCCACGGGAAAGAAGACTTTTTGCGGTTTCCTCCCCGATTCCGTTTGAGCCGCCTGTTACAAGGACAACCTTATTTTGCGTTTTCATCGAAAACCTTCTTGATGATTTCAACAGCCTCGTCAATGAGAGCCTCGGTGTGGGATGTCATATAGCTTGTTCTCAGCAGGCAGGCATCGGGTGCGGTTGCGGGGGGAAGAACGCAGTTTACGTATACCCCGGCCTCATAAAGCTTCTTGGACATCTGAAGAGTGTTAATCATCTCATAGGTGTAAATGGGGATAATGGGAGTTTCGGAATCGATTATTTTAAGGCCCCTGTCCTTGAGACCCTTTCTTGCGTGAGCGGCAAGGGAGATAAGTCTTTCGGGCAGCTCGGGATGAGCGCGAAGGTAACGAAGGGCCGCAAGGGCAACTGCGCAGGAGGAGGGGGTCATTGAGGCAGAGAAGATAAAGGGACGGGAGTTGTGTCTGACATACTCCGCAACCTCTTTGGAGGCTGCCATATATCCGCCCAGTGAGGCAAGAGACTTGGAGAAGGTGCCCATATAAATGTCAACCTTGTCCTCTAAGCCGAAATAGCTTGCGGTTCCTCTTCCGCCCTTTCCGATAACGCCCAGACCGTGGGCATCGTCGACCATAACTCTTGCGCCGTACTTTTCGGCAAGAGCACAGATTTCGGGGAGCTTTGCAATATCTCCGCCCATGGAGAAAACACCGTCGGTGACGATGAGAATTCCGCTCTCCTCGGGAACCTTTTTAAGCTGCTTCTCAAGGTCCTCCATATCGGCGTGCTTGTAGCGAAGCATAGTGCCGTAGGAGAGCTTGCAGCCGTCATAGATGGATGCGTGATTTTCCTTGTCGCAGATAACATAGTCGTGTCTCTGAACAAGGGCGCTGATTATACCCAGATTGGACTGGAAGCCTGTTGAGAAGGTTACAACAGACTCCTTGCCGAGGAAGTCGGCAAGCTCTGCCTCAAGCTCCAGATGGAGCTTCAGTGTGCCGTTAAGGAAACGGGAGCCGGAGCAACCCGTACCGTATTGCTCAAGAGCCTTTATTCCGGCCTCAACGATTTCGGGGACGGTTGTAAGTCCCAGATAGTTGTTTGAACCCAGCATTATTCTGCGCTTGCCTTCCATAACAACCTCTGTGTCCTGACGGGACTCCAGTGCGTGGAAGTAGGGGTAAATTTCGGCTTCCCTCAGTTTGCCCGGAATATCATAGTCAAAGCATCTCTTAAAAATATCCATTGCTTATTCCTTTCGATAGTTATCAGGATAAAAGCCCCGCACGGGTTACTCGCTTTCCCCGCCGAAGCAATATTTAAGTAAAGCAAAAGAGCTGTTTTTAAGCCTGATACAGCCACCGGTGCTGCCGAAGCTTAAAATATATTAAATCTGACAGGCACATAATACAATAATAACTGAAAAAATACAAGCTTTTTTGTTTTCGGGAAAAAGCGGCAGGGCTTCTCCTTAAATTGATTATTATGACAGCTCCCGAAGATTTATTTTCAGGGAAGCCTTATGGAAGACCAGGGAGAGAGCAAGTGCAAGTACTGTTATAAAAAGGCGCACCGCTACGGAAAACTGCGGAGGCAGAATAAATACAAGCGCCGTCATGGCGATAATCACAAGGTCGCAGCAGATTCCGCCGATGGCAACGGAGGCTCCCTGCTTTACAACCTCCGCCTCGTTATCCCAGTTAAAATTCGGCATTTTAAGGTTAACAAAAAGTCCGAAGATGCAGGACATAAGAATAAGGCAGGCGGGAATGATGAGCATAAACAGAATATCGGGGCCCGTGGGCTTCAGAGCTATGAACATCAGAACCTCGCATATCAAAAGGGACGGAGCAAAGAGAATAAGCGACATAAGAAGCTTTGCCCCCAGAATATCCCTGTTGCTTAAGGGAAGACTCTTGAGAAGCCACCAGTTTTTGCCTTCAATGGAAATGCAGGCGCAGGTAGGAGGCGAGAGTGCAAAGATTATTGCAAGGACAAAAGGAATTCCTGCCGTCAGATTCATGGAGGAGGGCAGAAGCTCCGAAATCCTGTTGCCCATAACAAGAAGGGCAATGCATAAGGCAAGAGCCATAACGGGAGCAATAATCGTATTTGTGACATAGATGCTTGAAGCAAAGTAGCGTCTGAATTCACGCCTTATAAGGGAGGGCATTCTTCCGGAGCCCTTCTGTGCCGTCATCCTGTAATTGCCCTTTGCTCCCGAGGAGAATATTCTGGAGGAGATTGCCGAGAAGAAGCGGGATACGATGATAAGAGTAAGGGAGGCTATGGCAAGGGAAACAAGAAGGCAGAGAAGCCAGGTGAGAAGGCTTCCGCTTTCAAGACTGTCGCCGAAGAAAAGCCCCAGGGGATAAATGCGGGCAAACTTATTTCTTATAAGCGAAGAAATGCTCTTAATGAAATCTTCCGAGAATTCGGAGGCGGAGGTGCTCGAGAAATAAATAATTCCCACAGCAAAGAGAATCTGGAGAAAAGAGGCAAAAAGGCTCTTTTTCTTCATGCCGGAGGTCAGGCCTGTAATCAGGGCCCCCACAAAGGTTGCAAGGGCAATGGGTACAAGAGGGACGAAGAAGAGGGAAATAAGGGCCATAAGAAAGAACAGTGCCCCGGGCTTTACGTAAATACTGTAGACTCCGAGTCCGGCACCCATGGTGACTGCGCACAGAATAAGCTCCTCCGCGTAAAAGCGGACAAAGCGGGCAAGAACTATATCTCTGCTTTTAACGGGCAGAGAGGAAATAATATCAACGCCCGTCTGTCTGAAGATAAGGCCTCCCGATTTGAAGATGCCGAAGGTGAAGATAATAATGCTAGATAAACAGATTATAACAGAGGGAATCAGCTCAATAATACCAAGGGTGTTGAAGCTGTAAACAAGCCCCGAAATGTACGTTGCAAAATAAAAGCCGAGGATAATCCAGGCAATAAGCACACCTATGCACTTCTTCTTTACCTTGCTGTCCTTTGTATGAAGAAGAACATTTATTCCGAAGAAGCTCCTCAGCTCAAGCTTAATAAGAGCTGCAAGAGTGTTCATTACTTAACTACCTCCATGAAGATATCCTCAAGGGATTTTCCGTTTGCGGCAATATCCTCCATTTTTCCCTCCGCAATAAGTCTGCCGTCCTTTATTATGGCGACCTTGTTGCAGAGCTTTTCGGCAACGTCAAGCACATGGGTTGAGAAGAATATGGCCCCGCCTTCCGCGCAAAGCTCCTTCATATGGTTTTTCAGGATAAGAGAGGCTTTGGGGTCAAGGCCCACAAAGGGCTCGTCCAGAAGAAGCAGCTTCGGTGAGTGCATTAAAGCGGAGATAAGGGCGAGCTTCTGTTTCATTCCGTGGGAGTAGGAGGAGATAAGGTCTCCCAGAGAGGCGGTTATCTCAAATTCGGAGGCCAGAGACTCAATCTTCCTTGTCCGTTCATCGGCAGACATCCTGAATATATCCGCAATGAAGTTAAGGTACTGTATTCCCGTAAGGTACTCATAGATATCGGGGTTGTCCGGAATATATGCAATGTTTTCGCGGCAGGCAAGGGAGTTTTCGCTGAGGCTGAGACCCGCAATGGTGATGCTGCCCTCATCAAAGCCGTGAATTCCGGCAATGCAGCGGAGAGTGGTGGTTTTGCCGGCTCCGTTATGTCCTATAAAGGCAAAGATATCTCCGGGCTCAACGTGAAGGGAAAGATTTTTAACGCCCTTGTCACTGCCCTTATATACCTTTGTGAGATTATTTATGATAAGCATGGCTTGTCTGTTTCTCCTTGTGAAAATTTTAACCGATTTTAAGGCAAGTTGTGAAAAATGTCAAGAAAAATCGTATTTGCCCGGAACCGCATTATATCAAAAAAGGGAGTGTTGCAAAATGAGAATTTTGGCAGGACTCCCTTTTTTTGACGAAAAAA
>JAKSPP010000059.1 GCA_024404735.1 Oscillospiraceae bacterium
CTATACGATGGTAATCACAAGCGAGTAAGGGACATAGAAATATAATTATTTAAGGCGGTTTTGCGATGATTAAAGGCGCAATTTTCGATATTGACGGAACTCTTCTTGATACAATGGGCCTCTGGGCGGATATCGGAGAACTATATCTGCGGAAAAGGGGCGTTGAGCCCGAGGAGGGCCTTGGGAAATACCTTTTCACCATGACTCTTGAGGAGGGGGCGGCATATATGAAGGAGAGATACGCCCTCCCCGATACAGTGGACGAGGTTTTTAAGGGCATTATAGGAATTGCGGATGATTATTACCGCTATGAAGCCCCGCTACGGCCCGGGATGAGGGAGCTTGTTATGGAGTATTATTCTGGGGGCAAGGGTCTTGTTCTTGCCACAACAGGAAACAGAGAGCTTGCCGAGGCGGCATTAATAAGAGTCGGCATAAGGCAGTATTTTTCCGAGCTTTTCACTGCCTCCGAGCTGGGAACAAACAAGCGCCTGCCCTTAATATATCTCAAGTGCGCCGAGGCTCTGGGCCTTCAGCCCGAAGAAATCGCCGTTTACGAGGACGCCCTTCATGCAGCACGCACGGTTAAATCGGCGGGCTTTCACCTTGTCGGTGTCTTCGAAGAAAACAGTGTGGAGGACTGGGAGGAGATTAAGTCTCTCTCGGACGAAATAATATACCCGGGAAAAGAATAATTAAGTTTTTATTTACGAAAGGATGTAAAATATAATGAAAATAGTAATTCTCAACGGTTCAGGAAGAAAAGGCAACACAGATGCACTCATTAACGCATTTGCCGAGGGTGCGAAAGCCGCAAATGAAATCGATATTATCGAGACAGACAAGGTTAACGTAAGCCCCTGCAGAGGCTGCGGAGCCTGCAAGTGCACAGACGGCTGCGTTGCAAAGGACGATTCCAACGCCGTTGTGGACAGAATCGTTGCCGCAGATTTAATCGTTTTTGCCTCCCCCATTTACTGGTGGGGCGTAACTGCTCAGCTTAAGACTGTTATAGACAAATGCTACTGCAAAGCCGCTTTTCTGAAGGGCAAAAAGGCCGGACTTATTCTCTGCGCCGGTGCTCCCACAGACGATATTGAGTTTGAGCTTATCAAAAAACAGTTTGACGAAATGTCTGAATACCTTTCCTGGGATATGGTATTCTATAAGCCCTTCTATGCTTACAACAAGGATGAAATAAGAAACAATCCCGATGCCTTAAACGAGATGAAGGAGCTTGGGGAAAGCTTCTGCTAAGCTTAATAATTTCCGTGGAAGTCTAACTTCACATATTATTCTTATTTTCAATGATATAAAAAGGAGAAAAACAAAATGAAAAAGATTTCCCCGGTTCTGATTCTGATTCTTGCAATATGTCTTTTATCAGGATGTGCAATTCCAACCTACCACTCCACCGATATCACCATTAATAAAAACGGCAGTGGTACCGTGACTTCAATATCCGGCATTATAGAAGAAATGTATTACGAGAATCCGGACGATATAAATAACGAATATTCCGAAGGTGAATGGCTGGAAATTGACGGCGAAACTTACTATTGTGTGATAGAAAATAAGACTTTTGACAGTATTGATGAACTGTCAGACGCAGCTGATGAATTCTTTGAAGTCGAAGAAGATGGTAAAGGCGGTTTCATGCTTTCCTTCTTCCTTGATGACTTGACGGGTGATTTTGAAGAGTTTGAAGAGGAAGATATAGATGACTTCTATAATTATTGTGATGTTTTCACCATTGAATACAAATTTACCTTCCCCTATAATGTTAAACAAACAGAAGGCGATAAGGGCGCTGCTATAATCAGCGGAAAAACCGTAACAGTGAATATAACAGAGTGTCTGCGTGGAGTACTGGATGGTGACATTGACGCAGATGATTTGGAGAAGCTTTCATTTACTGCAAAAAATCCATTTCACGTACTGCCCGTTTTGCTGTCAGCAGTTGCGGTATTCGCTGCTGTAGTTTGTGCTGTCATTGTAATTAAGAAAAAAAGGGCTGCATTATCCTCCGGTGAAGAGACAGAATCTGAAAACCATGAGATTGAATATCCGGAATTTGAAAAAGAAGAAGCTTCTGATAATAATATAAATGATAAACAGAGCATACAGCAGTAAATATATAAGCTTGGGTAAAACACCTTTATTTCACCCTATGTCCGGACATTCCGCTTTAAGGAGCCACACACAAAATGAAAAAAGTATTGTTAACAGTTTTCTACGTGCTTATGGCACTTCTTCTGTGCTCCTGCAGCTTTGAATTCAGTGAGCAGGCACGGGACGGAGATCTCCTATATGAATACGGAAACAAAAAGGCCTTTGTTGCAAGGTATTACTGGGACGGCAGGGATGAAACAATGACCGTTGTCATACCCCAAAAATATGAGGGGCGCAAGCTTGTCTCCGTAGGCGGCTTTGCCGGAAGAGGCCTTCCGATGCCCTTTTATGTGGATATTACCCGTTACTTCCCCGAGGACACGGTTTTCCTTAAAAATGTGGATGATGAAGATATTTCCGAGGTGCGTGAGCTACAATTCACCCTGATTCTTCCCGGGAGTATAGAGGATGTGCATCTGGCATTTTCGGAATCGGTGGTTGAAGAAGACGGAAAGCTTATAGAATACCGGGTAAATGTAGAAACGGAATATGCAAAATAGGATAAAGCCGGAGGAACTTATATAGCCTCCGGCTCTTTTTTCAGTCAGAATGCAAGCTTTGGTTGACAAACGGCCGCTTTTTTTGTAAAATATTTCGATTAATATTGTCTGTTAATCAACACTTAATTATAAAATTTGAAACAAAAGAGGTTTAATAATTATGATAGCTATCGGATGCGACCACGGCGGATACGCTCTTAAGCAGGATATTATGGCAATGCTCACCGAGAAGGGTTACGAGTTCAAGGACTACGGCACCTACTCCTCCGAGAGCTGCGACTACCCCGTATATGCAGAGGCAGTCTGCAAGGCAATTAAGTCCGGCGAATGCGACAGAGGCATTCTCATCTGCGGAACCGGAATCGGCATTTCCATTGCCGCAAACAAGTTCAAGGGCATCAGAGCGGCAAACTGTGCCGACTGCTTCTCCGCAGAATTCACCCGCAGACACAACGACGCAAACATTGTTGCCCTTGGCGCAAGAACCATCGGCAGCGGTCTTGCCCTCAAGATTGTCGAGACCTTCCTTACCACAGGCTTTGACGGCGGCAAGCACGCAAGACGCATCGGCATGATAGCCGAAATCGAAGAAAGAGAGCTTAACTGAGCGGGATACTCTCCTGCCCCTTTGGCTCATAGGAGAGCTTAGCGAAAATGTCAAGACCCTCTAACGTTTACAGAGGAAAAAGAAAATACAACTGGATTCTGAGTGTAATTGCCTTTGCGATGACCTTCGTTCTGGGCATAGTTGTTTTTCTCGTTTTTTCTCTACAAAAATACATAGTTTACGATAAGGACGGCCCCAGCCTCTTTGTCCCCGTTCTCGAGGGAGTTGACCCCGAAAGCATGTTCGGTCAGGCGGAAGAGATTGCAAAGAAGGATTCGGCCGGTCTTACCCTGCCCGAGGGCGTTGAGCTTGTTGTTTCCGCCCCGGACTATTCGAAACCAAAGCTGATCGCGCACAAAAACCCCGGAGAAATCCAGGGGCAGTCTCTGTCACCCCCTAGCATCAATGCCCCCCCTCTGGAGTACTTTGCCCTTACGGATGTACAGGCCCTGATGCTGGATATAAAGCCCGATCCGGGCATCCTTTCATACTCCAGCTCCGTTCTTCTTGCAATAAGCTACGGCGTTAACGGTGAAAGCATTATTGCAGACCAGCTCACTGCGCTGAAGGACAGAGGAGTTTACCTCTCCGCAAGGGTTAACGTCCTTCACGATGCCGCAATGGCCTCCCGAAATCCGCCCCTGGCAATAAGAAACTTCAACGGCTCGGACATATTCTCCTTTAACGGAATGTTCTACCTCGACCCCTATAACGAGTCTGTCAGGGCTTACCTTGAGGATATTATGATGGAGCTTTCCATCCTCGGCTTTGACGAGGTTGTCTTCTCAGGGCTTTCCCTGCCAAACGGTGCCTCAATAAGCTACTCCGGAGAAATGACCATGATGCCGGACAGCGTTACGGCCCTTGCCTCCCTCGCCTTCTTCCTCCGTGAGACTGCGGATACACTTCACATAAAGGTCGGCGTGGAAATTGAAACCTCCGCCCTGAGAGGCTCCGACGGTCTTGCAAGCGTTGGTCAGAGTCTGGATTTGTACTCCAGGATTTTCGACAGAGTTTACTTCATTTCCGACGCAGGATACCTGAACTTTGACCTTCAGACAATTGAGAACCATTTTACGGACAATGCCCCCGGAAGGATTGTACCCATTCTGGATTACGCCCTCAAGGAGGGCTCATACATCTACATGCCCGGCAATTGATTTGCCCCATGCGGAGGAATAGTTATGGAAAAAATAATGACCCTTGAGCAGGCTGTAGGCCTTATCAAGGATGGAGACACCATCTGGATTAATTCATTTGCGGCAGTTGCGTCCCCTGTTGAGCTTAACAAGGCCCTCACAAAGCGCTTCCGTGAAACCGGCTCTCCCCGCCATCTCTCTGTTTACAGTCCCTTCTCCTTCTCCGACTGGAGAGAGGACTCCGACGTTGAGGGATACATATGTGAGGGAGCGGCAGATAAGGTTGTCATCGGCTTTTTCGGTTCTCTTAAAAGAACCCAGAAGGCCATTATGGAAAACAAAATAGAGGGCTACAACCTGCCCGGCGGAATTATGTCCCATATGATAAGGGCCTGCGCCATGGGCGATGAGTACCTCTTCTCCAAAATCGGCCTAAACCTCTATGTTGATCCCGAAATAGGCCGTTACCAGCTTAACGAGCGCTCAAAGGAGGAGCTTGTATCCCACGTTGTCTCCGCAGGAGGCAGAGAGGGGCTTCTCTACAAGCTTCCCAAGGTTAATATTGCCTTTCTTAAGGCTACTTTTGCCGACGAGAGAGGAAACGTTTCCTTTGAAAACGAGGGCGCCAGCATCGATGCGCTCTCTGTTGCACAGGCAACCCATAAAAACGGCGGCAAGGTTATCGTACAGGTTAAGAGCCTTGTTAACAGGCATATGCCTCCCAAGAGCGTTGAAATCCCCGCAGCTCTGGTTGACGCCGTTGTAGTATGCTCCGACCAGCAGCAGTTTACGACTCTCGACGGCTTCCACGAGTATCTTTGCGGCAAATATGTCCCAACGGGCAATATTCTCAGAGCCTTCAGAGACGAAATAAGAAGTAAAATCGGGGCAACCAGTGCCCGTAACAGTCTGCACACGGCCATTGCCAAGCGTGCCTTTAAGGAGCTTCATCCCGGGCAGATTGTCAACATAGGAATAGGCATTCCGGAGCTCATCGCAGAAGAGGTTCTGCAGCATGACCTTCTCGATGACATCTCCCTTTCCGTTGAGGCCGGCTCAACAGGCGGCTTCCCTCTCGGAGGCAAGGGCTTCGGCTGTGCCATCGGCCCGGATACCATTCTGGATATGGCAAGGCAGTTTGACTTCTACGAGGGTGGCGGACTGGATATGTGCTGCGTCGGTGCACTTCAGGTTGATGCAGCCGGAAATGTCAACGGACACTATACCTCCGGAAAGCTCTCCGGAATCGGAGGCTTTGCAAATATTTCCCAGGCAACCAAAAAAGTCGTATTCTGCTGCACCTTCACAACCAAGGGGCTTAAGGGCAGCTTTGACGGCGAGAAGGTGACAATAGAGCAGGAGGGCAGCATCAAGAAGTTTCTTCCCAATGTTGATGCCCTCAGCTTCTCCGTTAAGAATGCAAAAATTAACGGTCAGAGCGTTATGTATATAACGGAGCGCTGTGTGTTCGTCCTCACGGACGAGGGCCTTTGCCTGACGGAGATTGCCCCCGGCGTTGACCTTAAGAAGGATATTCTGGATGTTCTGGACTTTGAGCCTATAATCGCAGATAACCTAAGATTAATAGAATACTAACTCTTTTTTCAGGAGATATAAAATGGCAGACATAGAATATACACGCAAGTTCGGAGACCGCAAGGAAGGCAGACTTCTGCGCTCCCTCTCCCCCTTCTATAACTTCATTCCCTACATTATGATTACCCGCAACGATGCCTCAAACCACTTTGAGGATAAGGTTGAAATAAGTGAGGCGGAGCGCTGGTTCCGTGAGAAGCGCACAGAGGGCTTCAAGGGCATGGGCATGCTGCACCTCTTCATTGCCGCATACTGCCGTACCTGCGCCCTTTATCCCGGTCTTAACCGCTTTATCGCAGGAAGACGCATTTACGCAAGAAACAATATCGAAATCGTCCTCACCGTCAAGAGAGAGATGAAGGTTGACGCCGATGAGACCACCATAAAGGTTATAATCGACCCCACCGACACCATCTTCGATGTTTACAGAAAGCTCGGCGAGAAGGTTGACGAAATTAAGGCAAATGACGGCGATAACAATACCGAGCAGATTGCGGGTCTTCTCTGCAAGCTCCCCCGCCCCATTCTCAAGTTTGCCATCGGCGTAATAAAAATCCTTGATTACTTCGGAATTCTGCCTCAGGCAGTTATGGATGCAAGTCCCTTCCACGGCTCAATGATTATTACAGACTTAGGCTCTCTGGGCATTCCCCCCATTTATCATCACCTCTACAACTTCGGTACTCTTCCCACCTTCATCGCCTTCGGCGGCAAGAGAAGAACCTATGAGGTTGATATGCACGGCAATGTCCTTGAAAAGAAGTACGTTGACTACAAGTGCGTCCTTGATGAGCGTACCGTTGACGGTCTTTACTACGCAAACGCCTTCAGACAGATGAAGCACTTCCTTAAAAATCCTTCCCTTCTGGAGCAGCCTCTGGAAAACCCCAGAAGCGATGTTCTTTAAGGAATAAAAACAGATACGATTACTCCCCCCGCACGGCCCGAAAACAGGCAGTGAGGGGGGTGTTTTTCTTGATTTCCGATTTTGTTTATGATAGTATTTTCATCAGGAAATACGAAGAGACACAGACAGGGGGCTTTACGTGAAATAATGATTAAAAAAACTCTCTATTATTTGCATAAGGATATGTATCTTGAGCTATTTGCAGCGCTGCTGTTAATCCTCAGCTTTTGCTTTGAACCTGCCTCCTCTGTATTTGCAGGCTACGTAAAAATCATCACCTCCCCTTCGATTCTCCTCACAGATTATGTCTATATCGCCGGAACGGGAGCAACTCTCTTAAATGTCGCAAGTGTTCTTATTTTTAATATAATACTGGTTAAGCTTCTGGATTTAAGAATAACCGGGCCTATTTATGCGGGCATGTTTATGGTTGTCGGCTTTTCCTTTTTCGGAAAGAATCTGATTAACACCCTTCCTATTTTATTCGGCATATGGCTTTATACCCGACATAAGAAAATATCCTGCAGAAGCGTTATTCTGGCAATATTTTTCTCAACGGGCATTTCCCCAATCGTAAGCTACTGCTTCTTCGGCTTCGGTCTGCGCCTTTATCTGAGTATTCCTCTCGGAATTATATGCGGTGTAATCGTCGGCTTCATTGTTCCCGCTTACTCTGCACACACCAACATTTTCCACTCGGGCTACAACATTTACAACACAGGCTTTGCCCTCGGAATTATCTCCGCTTTATTTTACAGCCTGTTTTCCGCATGCGGACTGAGTACGCAGACGGTAAGACTTTATGACTCCTCCCACGCGGTTTTGTTTGAGGTTCTTCTCGGCTCTGTTTGCATTATTTTTATTTTGATAGCAGTTCTGACCGACAAAACTGTATTCCCGAAATACAGGAAGCTTCTTAAAACCTCGGGAAAATTAATAAGCGATTACATCGGCGATTTTTCGATTGAAACGGTAATGCTGAACTTCGGAATAACGGGTCTGTTTCTTCTTGTGCTTGTTTTTATATTCGGCATACCTCTTAACGGCATTATTTTCGGAAGCATCATTTCCGTTCTGGGCTGCTGTGCCTTCGGACTTCATATAAGAAACATTCTTCCGGTCTGGGTTGGCTGCGCACTTGCAATTCTGTTAAAGCTTGCTGTCAGAGAGGGCTTTTATCTGGATGCGGAAAAGGATTTATCCATGATAGTTGCCTTTATTTTCGCAACGGGTCTTGCCCCCTTCAGCAGAAAATACGGCACGGTTTACGGAATAGCAGGCGGATTTATGCACATTATACTTACGCCCCTTATGATTGCCCTTCAGGGCGGCTTTGATTTGTACAATAACGGTTTTTCCGCAGGCTTCGAGGCATCCATATTATTTGTCTGCGCTGAAAAAATATTCAACAAGGAGAAATAAAATGCAGAGAAATCAGAAAATTTGCAAGCTTATTGAAGAGCTTTCCCTTTATATTCTCGAAAATCACTCCTCCTCAATCAACATTGACATAAGAGAGGAAGACAAAAAGGACGTAATTACCTTCACAACAGACATTCTTTCGGATAAAACAGAGAGCTTTCTCAGGGAGAATATAGTCCCGAAAAGGCTGTGCGAGGTCGAGGAATACGCATGGGAGCTTATGGGTGAGGGTGCCTCAGACGACGACTTCAAAATCGTCAGCGCCCTTATTAATGAGGTTTCCTTTGAAAACAGTGATAACAAAACCATAATAAGACTGGTTCGATATGAATAAAAAAAGCTGTGTCCCGAA
>JAKSPP010000006.1 GCA_024404735.1 Oscillospiraceae bacterium
TGATATAGTCCCCTTAGAGTAGACACTTGAAATAATAAAAATTTCGAGACTACACTAAGGGGACTATTTTCATGCCAAGAAAGAGTCACAAAAACCAAAAATACAGTAATGAACTTAAGCAAAACGCAATTCAGGATTACTTGTCAGGTAAAGGCAGTTTGAGACAGATCAGTAAAAAATATGGTTTGTCGGACAAAAAATCGCTCTGGGAGTGGATCCAGTGTTATAATGGTCATAAAGAATTCGGGGAGCGATCCGCATCGACAGGAGAGATCTATATGACCAAAGGTAGAAAGACTACAAAAGAGGAACGAGCAGAAATTGTAGCATTTTGTATAGAACATGGTAAGGATTACGGTTTGACCGTACTGACCTACCAAGTGTCCTACCAGCAGATTTATTCATGGGTCAAAAAGTACGAGCAAAAAGGTGTAGAAGGACTTGTAGATCGTCGTGGCAAAGCCAAGCCAGAGGACGAACTAAGTGAAGCGGATTGTCTGCGCATGGAGAATAAGATTCTTCTTGCAAAGTTGAAAGACCGAGAGATGGAGATTGCCTTATTAAAAAAACTGAAGGAGCTGGAAGGAGGCGATTAGTAAGCGGAGTACGGCAGGAGCAGGCCTATATGGCAATTACTTATCTTCACGATACTGAACATTATCCAATTCAAAAGCTGTGTGCATTATTACATCTGAATCGATCCAGCTATTACAAGTGGAAGAAACGAGTTCCTAGTGTAAGTCAGATGACAAATGAACAACTAATTGTCTGGATAAAGGAATTATATGAAGAACAGGATGGCATTCTTGGATATCGCCAAATGACAATTGCCGTTAACCGGCTCCACAACACCCAATATAACAAGAAACGGATTTATAGATTGATGCAGATTCTGCATATAAAATCTGTTTGCAGAATTAAGAAAAAGACTTATATTCCTTCCACGCCGGAAACAGTAGCAGAGAATGTGTTGGGCAGAGAGTTCTACGCAGATGCGCCCAATGAGAAATGGCTGACAGATGTGACAGAATTCAAATTCTATGTTGGTTCGGAAATAAAGAAGCTGTATTTAAGTGCAATATTCGATTTGTATGATAGGCGAATTGTGGCCTATAAGATTGGTCTGAGTAACAATAACCAGTTGGTATTTGATACATTCGATGAAGCGGTTGCTCTGAATCCTGATGCACATCCATTATTCCATAGTGACCGAGGATTCCAATACACCAGTAAAACATTCCACAACAAGCTGATGGAAGCCAAGATGCGGCAGAGCATGTCAAGAGTTGGCAGATGCATTGACAACGGCCCGATGGAAGGCTTTTGGGGTATCTTGAAATCCGAGATGTATTATCTGAGGAAATTTACCTCTCATGAAGAACTGACACTTGCTATTGAAAACTACATTTACTTCTACAACACAAAACGTTTTCAAAAGAAACTGCATTGCATGACACCAATAGAATACCATCTGGCCTATGCAGCATAAAGAATTCCCACCCTGCTTCTGCAAGGTGGGAACCAAGTAAATGTTTTTGTTTTTTCTACTGTCTACTTGACAGGGGGCACATCACGCCCCATCCGGTGGGGGATTTTTTGTTCACAATTTGTATCTGCTCACCTATATATTTATAACTGACAAAAAACAATTGACAATTATAGTATGGGGCTCTATAATTTATACATAAAAACTTAATATTGCTCCGGCTTTTGTGGCATAGTGCGCGACCGGAGGAACGCTGTTTTTTGCGCTTCCGAAGACACGCATTCTTGTTAAACAAGTGTTTGCTTAACAAGGGAATCGGGTTAAATTCCCGAACACGGACCGGGAGAAAGCACTGAAGGATATTGGACATCCCTCTGTTTGGATGAATTTCATAAGCTAATTCTTCATGTCTGCGGTTTTCCGCAGAAGGCACTCGGTTTAGTAGCTGTGGTTATGGAGCACGTTCTCTGTCCGCCCAAAGAAGGCGGATACTGCGAAAGCAGGTCATTGGAATCCCTGAAGCGGGGAGGAGAGAAGGCGAGAAAGCTGTGCGCTGATGCGTTTTCCGCATCTGAACATATAAGTCAGAAGACCTACACAAATTGAGGCAGTGATGAGAGTCATTGTGTCATTTTGCGCCGAAGAAACAAAAGAGATTTTCTCTGTTTCTTAACATTACATACAAAAGCGGCTTTGTTAGGGCCGCTTTTTCTTTTCCCCGAAAGGCGGATGCGGCATTTTATTGCGGCATTCGTCTTTTTTCTTTAAGAGCCGAAGCAGGAAGCTCCGCTTTGCAAGTCTGCGCAAAAGCGAGGCTTTAACCCTTTTTGCATCCCCGGCGGGATGTTTATACATATTATAAATCAATTAATACGGGAGAAAACTTATGAAGAAAAAAGTGTTAGCCATACTTCTGGTTATTGTTATGCTGCTTGGAATTATGCCTGCTATGGCAATGGCAGATGGTATTTCCGTAACAGACGGGGTCCTTTCTGTTGCCTTCGAGCAATGTAAAAAAATCGGCATGTTTATGGAAATGGCCGATTTATATTATCTGGATGCTTCAGAAACCGAAGGAGCATCAAGTATTAAATTTGTCGATTTGACAGACGATGTTATTGAAGACTCAACTATCGCCGGAATGTTCAGCCAAACAGCAATGGTGTCCGATACAAATATTGCCCCTATTACAGCAGACTATGCTGCGCCCAAATCCAAAATTGAGGAATCGGATAATATTGAATTTTACAACGGCTACTCAGCAGATTCTTTAGGCGCAAATCTTTACGGTTATTTTATTATTGACGGCAGTGAAGATATGAATATGTATGCCGTTATTATAAATATCGTTCCCGAAAAAATTCCCGACCCCGAAGCTCCAACATTCACTGCAAAGGTTGGAGACCTCGAAATCTCTCAGAGTGATGCAGAGTATACGGAAAACGGATACACCTATTACGGAATGGTATATGACCCCGAAAATCCGTATGCAGATAACTACGGCTATATCTACCCCGAAATGCAGTGCGACCTCTATACTATTGTTGTTCCGGCAGGTACAGAAACCGTTGATTTCACCTTCTCCGAAGCTTGCCTTCCCTTTGGTTATGACGATGATGCCTATAACTGTACAGAGGGCATGACCGAATACGGAGGCGGATTTACCGGAACTACAAGCGCAACACGCAGCGTTGACAGGGATAAGGCCGGAAAATCTGACTTTGTTCAGGTTCAGTCTCCTTATGATGGTGCTGATAATTCGGTATGTTTTTATGCAATAACCTTTAAGACTGCAGCCGAGGATGCCGAAATAAGCATAACTCTGGCAAATGGCGGTGAAATCATCAATGACAGGAACGGCAATGCCATTGTCTGTGCTCCCGTTACCGTTTCCGACAGGAATGCAGACGGAATCCTTTCAATCGATGAAGCCCTCTATGCAGTCCATGAAGCATATTATGAAGGCGGAGCCGAGGCGGGATATGCCTCATCTGTCGGCAAGTTGGGACTTTCCCTTGACAAGCTCTGGGGAAACACAAGCTACAACTTCGGATACTATGTTAACGATGAAATGGCATGGAGCTTAGCCGACCCCGTTAAAGAGGGCAACTATCTTGCGGCCTTTATAACCGAGAGCTCATACCCCGACAATGAGGGATATTCATGGTTCACAGAAAAGGAGCTTACCGGTGCTGCAGGCTCTTCCGTTGAAATTGAGCTTAAAACCATCGTCGGATACGATGAGTCCTGGAATTCCGTTGCAGGCCCCTGCGAAGGCGCCACGATTACCATTAACGGTAAAGAGCAGGATGCCGTTACCGATGAAAACGGAAAAGCAACTATTATTCTTCCTTCAACAGGAGAACTCCTTATATCTGCATCCAAAACCAAAACAGTAAATGACAAATCCGTTACCGCAATCATTGCGCCTGTATGCATCGCAACCTCCACCGCTCCATCCAATGCCAAAGTTACCGTACCTTCAGATGCAGTTCTCACGATGGAGATGAAGAACTACCAGAAAAACAGCGATTATAATTATCGTCCGTTTGATCCTATGGAGGCAGTTTTAGCCGAGGATAATGGTGACGGTACTACTACTTACTACTTCAACATGACCGATAAAAAGGATCATTACTATCGAGTCAGCGGGGAAAACTACGTAACCTATGCCGGATATGTAACCTTCTCTGCTGCAGGCGGCCTTAATCTGGTCATCTCCAAAACACAACTCATGCCCGAGGGAAAAACAGCCTCCACCATTGACCACGATGTCACTTCAAACAACGGCTTCAATGTTGCCGATGTTTATCTTAACATTAATCCCCGGGGTTATCTTAAGATGAACGCAGTGGGCGATACCTATCAGCTTATTCACCTCAGAAACTGGGAAGCTATAAACAGCACAACCGCAAACGTATTTGTTGAGCCCGATTATCACGTAAGTGTCCTTGATATGGACGGAAAAGAAAGCGACAGTGTTCTTTCTGTCAGCGAGTCCGGACTTATTTCTGCAACAGGCGAGGGCAGCGCAATAGTTCTCGTCACCTATGATGCAATGAGCTATGCACAGTCTCTTGCAGCAGCCGGCACCTTCTACGGTGCTATCTGGCCCGAAAACACCGGCGTATTTGTTGTAAGCGTCGGAGCAGAAGACAGCGGAATCGACACGGGCATGACCGTAAACGAAGGCCTCAACCCGGAGGATACTTCGGCAGGAAAGCTTGCGGGAGATGCTCTTGATGCAGAGCTTGATATTATCTACTTCATCGGCGAATCCGGAGAATACACCTTCACTCCCGGCACCGAGGGATGCACTGTTTCCGTAGCTAATCCCACTGTTAAGGAAACAATGAGCTTCTCCGGCTTTGATACAGTTTCCGCAAACAGTGACGGAAGCTTTACCGTTCCTCTTAAAGAAGGACGCAATATTGTAAAGCTTGAAAAGGATGGCAAGGCAGAATACCAGGTTATTTCCGCAAAGGCCGTTACCGCTGTTATCAACGACGGAAATCCCGTTCACCCGGGCGATGCCATAAATATTAAGTTCTCTACCCTTTATCACCCGTCAAACAAGCTTGCGGGTGTATACAATATGAGCGCCGTTGCAATCTACACCGATGTCGACGGTTATGAGGGAAAACTTATAGGCGCAACCAGCGCACAGTATAATTTTGCCTCCACCGAAAAGTGCCAGACCGTTGCAGGAGAAATTATCAAGTCCACCACTGCATTCGGTGTAGCCTTTAAGGTCGGAAATTCCTTATATGTTCCCGCCGACTATACCGGGGATACAATGACTCTGTCCGGCGGCACAATCGTAGTTTCCGGTTACGGTGACCCCTTTGGCAACCACCGCGGAATTACTCTCGAGTCCGGAAAAGCACCCAACTTAAATGCAGTTATGAAAGAGGGCTACCTTGGAGTATTGCCCGATATCGAAATACCCATTGTTACTTCCGAGGCTGAAAGCGTAAGCATTGATACCTCCGCAGTGAAGAAAACCGGATACTATGCCGGAGACAGTCTCGACACCTCAAAGCTTATTGTTACAGTCACCTACGCAGACGGAACAAGCGCACAGACAAGCGACTACACAATTGAGCCGGCTGTTCTTACCGAGGAAACCACCTCTGTTACCATCACCTGCAATGGTGAAAGCGCAGAGATTACCGGCCTCACCGTTAATCCCCTTCTGGTAACCAAGATTGCCGTTACAACCCAGCCCGCAAACAAAACCTACACCGCCGGCGACACCTTTGACCCCACCGGAATGGTTATTACCGCTACCTACAACAGCAAGGCAACCGCAGTAACTTATGATTATACCTACTCCCCCACCGTTCTTGAAGAAGGCACAACCAAGGTAACCATTACCTACACCGGTACGGACACCACCGCAACACGCACAGCCACAGTCAGCGGAATAGTTGTCAAGCCCGCAGAGGACGATGGTGATGAAGAGCCGGCCGAGAAGATTACAATAACCGTTTCCGTTCTGGGCGACACCATTCACGACAGTGACACAGACGGCGAGGTTCACACCTTAAAGGCCGGAAACCTCACAGCCTGGGTTGACGCAGAGGAAGTAAGCCTTGACAGTGATGCTTATGTCATTGATGCTCTGAGCCGTGTACTCGGTATGAAAGGAATTCCCTACACCAATGACGGCGGAAACTATATCAGCGCCGTAAAGGGTCTTGCCGAATTTTCCAACGGCAATAACTCCGGCTGGATGTACACCCTGAACGGAGAGTATCCTCTTCTTGGTGTTGCCGAGCAGAAGCTCAGCGACGGAGATGTCATTGTATTCCATTACACCGATGATTACACCAAAGAAGATTTCGGAACGGACTTCAATGAGCCTGTCAGCACTCCCACAAGTGCAGACAGAAGGGCAGCCGAAGAGGTAAGCAGGGCCATTGATGCAATAGGCGAGGTTAGCGCCGACAAGGCAGATGAAATCAAGGCTGCAAGAGAGGCCTACAACGCACTGACCGATACCCAGAAAAAGCTTGTTGAAAATGAGGATGTTCTTGCGGCAGCCGAGAAGAAGCTTGCGGAGATACTCTCCGGAAACAACAGATTCATTGATGTTCACGAGGACGACTGGTTTGCCGCCTCTGTTGATTATGCCCTCGGCAAAGGCCTTATGAACGGCGTATCCGACACAGAATTTGCACCCAATGCCTGCATGACAAGAGCAATGCTTATGACCGTTCTTGCACGTATGGCAGGGGTTGACACCTCTACAGGCGAAAACTGGTACGATGCCGGAATGGAATGGGCAATGGAAAACGGCATTTCCGACGGCAGCAATCCCGAGGCAAACATCACCCGTGAGCAGCTTGTTACAATGCTCTGGCGTTACGCAGGCTCTCCCGAGGCAGAGGCAGACCTCTCTGCATACACCGATGAAGGTGATGTAAGCGACTGGGCAAGAGCAGCAATGCAGTGGGCAATATCCGTCGGCCTTATAAAGGGCAGAACCGAGACCTCTATTGCTCCCGCAGGCACAGCAACAAGAGCCGAGGTTGCAAC
Source organism: Oscillospiraceae bacterium (assembly GCA_024404735.1). Lineage (GTDB taxonomy): Bacteria > Bacillota > Clostridia > Oscillospirales > Oscillospiraceae > JAKSPP01. The sequence continues at coordinate 7,028 of JAKSPP010000006.1, forward strand.
TATACTCATGCGTTATTCCGAAAACACGGCAAAATAAAAACTACCCGGTTTAATCCGAAACAATAAAACAGAGCGGGAAAGCACCCAAAGACCTACGGGTGCTTTCCCGACAAAACAGTATTCCTCATATTCACATCGGGAGGCAAATATGAAAAAAGGAATTAAAAGAGCTCTTTCTCTTATTCTCAGCGTAGCGCTGGCACTGTCGCTGTGCTGCGGCGCCTTTGCTCTTGACAAGTCAAAGCTTGATAATTACGTTTCCGTCTCTTCAAAGCTTATGTACGAAACGGTTAAGAATCCGCAGGTAGGCTCAATAGGCGGCGAATGGGCCGTAATCGGCCTTGCACGCAGCGGGTATAAGGTACCGGACGACTATTTCAAAGCCTACTATGAAACCCTTGAAGCATATGTAAAATCCTGCAAGGGCATTCTGCACAGCAAGAAATACACAGAATATTCAAGAACAGCCCTTGCGGTAACCGCTATCGGCAAGGACCCGAGAGACGTCGGCGGATATAATCTTCTGACACCGCTCGGTGATTTTGAGAAAACAATCTGGCAGGGCATAAACGGCCCCATCTGGGCACTTATTGCTCTGGACAGCGGAAATTATGAAATCCCCCGAAATCCCGAGGCAGCCACTCAGGCAACGAGGCAGATGTATGTGGATGAAATCATCTCACGCCAGCTTGACGACGGAGGCTGGAACCTTACAGACAAGGGCGGAAGCGGAAGTGCGGATGCGGATATAACCGGAATGGCACTGCAGGCCCTTGCGAAGTATCTGAGCTCTGCAAAGGTCAAGACTGCATGTGACAGGGCTCTGGACTGTCTTTCAAGAATGCAGGATAATAGCGGCGGATTTGCAAGCTGGGGCACAACGAACTCCGAAAGCTCCGTTCAGGTTCTCGTTGCCCTGTGTGAAATGGGCATTTCCCTTGATGATGAGCGCTTTGTTAAAAACGGAAAAACCGTTCTTGATAATGTTCTGAGCTTCAGAAACTCAGACGGAAGCTTTAAGCACACCTCCGACGGAAGCGGAAACAACCAGATGAGCTTTGAGCAGGGTCTTTACGGTATTGTTGCCGCACAGAGAGCAATGGAGGGCAAAAACAGCCTTTACAGAATGAGCGATGCTACTTCTGCCGGATGGCAGGATGACGGCGGAAGCAAAAAGGGCGAAGGTCTTGAAGGAAAGCACGAGGACGTTAAGCCCATGAAAATCACAGCCCCCGGCCTTACCTTTGACGATATTTTCGATTCCGAAAACCGTGCCGCAATTGAAGCCCTTGCCTCAAGGGGAATAATTAACGGTAAGGGTGAGGGCTTATTTGACCCCGAAGCAGAAATGACCAGAGCGGAGTTTGCGACAATAATCACGAGAGGTCTGGGACTTGTTCCCGAGGATACAGGAGTTTTCTCCGATGTTGCACCCGATAAGTGGTATGCCGCGTACATAGGAACGGCAAATAAATACGGAATTGTAAACGGCGTCGGCGGCGGAAGGTTCAATCCCGAGGGCACCATTACCCGTCAGGAGGCCGCAACTATGGTTGCAAGAGCCGCAAAGCTCTGCGGAATGAACACCGAAATGAGCACCGGAGAGATAAGAGATGTTCTTGCACAGTTCGGAGACTACGTTACCATTGCCTCCTGGGCACAGGGAACAATGGCATTCTGCTACGCAAACGGAATTCTTGACCAGAATGATATTGACACCCGCCCTTCTGTTCCCATTTTGCGCTGTGAAATAGCCCAGATGCTGTTTAACATGCTCTCGGAAGCAAATCTTTTGTGAGGGAAACGCACATGTGGTTTAAGAAAAACAAGTGGATAATAATAGTTCCCGTACTGATTATTGCCGTTCTTGCCGCTGCCTTTTACTTCGGAGGCAATGCACCCGGCTCAAGAGGCTGGACAGTACAGGACACTCCCGCAAAGGAAAATGCGGAAAAGGCGGATGAAAAGCTTCCCGCATACGAGGTCTCTTCCGAAACCGGGTCCACGGCAGAGCCGACACCCGAAGCCGTGACCGAGAAAATCCCCTCACCCTCTCCCGAGGCAACACCGGAGCCTTCTCCCGAAGCTGCCGGCGAAGATGAAAAAGTAACAGAGCCGGATAATTCCGCAGAGGAAAATAACGAAGCTGCTGCCGGAGAGGAGCCCGAGGAGCTTCCCGAGGAGCCCGAAGAGGAGGAGACTGAGGATATTCCCGAGGAGGAACTTGAGGAAATACCCGAAGAAACACCCGAGGAAACACCTGAGCCTACACCCGAACCTACACCCGAGCCTACGCCGGAAACAGGAAACGGAATGGTTATCGACCCGGAGACGGGAAAGGACAAGTACCTGACAGACCCCGTTCCCGAGGGCAAACCCATTCCCGTTGAGCCTCAGGATGTAACCATAGGCACGACTGCATACACCTGCACAATTTCGATTTCCTGCTCCACCATTCTTGACAACATAGATATGTGCGACAGCGAGAAGCTTGAGCTTGTACCCGAGGACGGATGGATTCTTGAGCCCATTACCGTTACATTCTACGAGGGTGAAAGCGTATTCAATGTTCTGCAGAGAGTATGCAAGCAGAACAAAATTCATATGGCCTTCAGAAACACCCCCATGTACAACAGCGCATATATTGAAGGTATCAATAACCTTTACGAATTTGACGTGGGAGAGCTTTCCGGATGGATGTACAGGGTTAACGACTGGTTCCCCAACTACGGCTGCTCACGATATGCACTTAAAGACGGTGATGTTGTATGCTGGGTTTACACCTGTGACCTTGGCTACGACGTTGGCGGAGGCTTTTGATTAACTCCCTGCATTCAAGGCCTTCCGCGGCAAAGCCCGGCTCTGTCACGGAAGGCATTATATATCTTATGAAAACGAGACAGCCATGAAAAACAGAGATACATTTTCGGGGCTTCACCCCGTTATTAATTTCATATATTTCGGTCTGGTTATGCTGTTTTCAATGTGCTTTATGCATCCCGTGAGCCTTTGCATCTCGCTTTTATCGGCCTGTGCCTACAGCATTTTCCTAAACGGAAGGAAAAGCCTGCGCTTTGTTTTCAGATTCATTCTGCCGATGATGCTTCTTGCTGCAGTATTAAATCCCGCCTTTAATCACCAGGGCGTAACCATTCTGACCTATCTTCCCTCCGGAAACCCCCTTACAAAGGAAAGCATACTTTACGGAATTGCGGCAGCGGCAATGCTGGCCTCTGTTATAGTCTGGTTCTCCTGCTACAACACCGTTATGAGCTCGGACAAATTTGTTTTTCTTTTCGGAAAAATAATCCCGGCACTGAGTCTTGTTCTATCCATGACGCTGCGATTTATTCCGAAATTCAAGGCTCAGCTTGATGTGGTCAGAAGCGCACAGGCCTGCGTCGGCCGTGATGCCGTAAACGGCTCACTGCCGAGACGCATAAAAAACGGCGTTACGATTCTTTCGATTATGCTTACATGGGCACTGGAAAATGCCATTGAAACCGCCGACAGCATGAAAAGCCGCGGCTACGGTCTTCCCGGAAGGACAGCCTTTTCCATATATCGGTTTGACGACAGGGACAGGGCCTGCCTTATATGGCTTCTTTTCTGCGGCTTCTTTATTATTTCCGGCTGGGCAAGCGGAGGTCTTTATTTTAGATACTACCCCAGTGTTAAGGCTGTGGCCCACGGGCCTTTAACCGCGGCATTTCAGCTTGTTTATGCGGCATTATGTCTGACACCCGTTATTATTGATGTAAAGGAGGACATAGTATGGAAGAATTTACAATCGGAAATCTGAGCTTTTATTACCCCGAGCAGGAAAAGAAAGCTCTGGACAGGGTTTCTCTCTCTGTAAGAACAGGAGATTTTCTCGTACTGTGCGGTCCCTCCGGCTGCGGAAAAAGCACCCTTTTAAGACAGCTTAAAACCGTCCTTGCTCCACATGGAAGAAGAGAAGGAACAATTCTTTTTAAGGGAACACCTCTTGATGAGCTCGGCCTGCGGGAGCAAGCGCAGAGCATAGGCTTTGTGGGACAGAGCCCGGAAAATCAGATTGTAACCGACAAGGTCTGGCATGAGCTTGCCTTCGGTCTTGAGAGCCTCGGCATTGATACCCCCACGATAAGGCGCAGAGTTGCGGAAATGGCAAGCTACTTCGGAATTCAGACCTGGTTTTATAAGAATGTTACGGAGCTTTCCGGAGGACAGAAGCAGCTTCTTAATCTCGCCTCCGTTATGGTAATGCAGCCTTCTGTTCTGATTCTCGATGAGCCCACAAGCCAGCTTGACCCCATTGCCGCCTCGGATTTTCTTGCCACCATCGGCAAAATAAACAGAGAGCTTGGCACAACCATCATTCTCACAGAGCACAGACTTGAGGAAGCATTTCCCCTCGCAAGCTCGGTTGCCGTTATGGATAAGGGAAGGCTTCTCTGCACGGGCACACCCGAGGAGGTGGGAATAAAGCTTAAAAACGAGGGGCATTCAATGTTCCTTGCAATGCCGACGGCGCTTCGCATATGGGCATCGACCGAAAGCAGCAGTGCCCCTCCCGTTACCGTACGCGAGGGAAAAGACTGGCTTACGGAATACGCAAAAGAAAACACACTCCGCCCCCTGCCACCCGAGGTAAAGCACCTTCCCGCAACGGAGACTGCAATTTCGGCGAAGGAGGTATGGTTTAAGTATGAAAAGGATCTGCCCGATGTGGTTAAGGGACTTGATATTGAGGTTAAAAAGGGTGAGTTTATTGCTCTTCTGGGAGGAAACGGCACGGGAAAAACCACCTCGCTGAAGCTTCTGGGAGGTCTCTTAACACCCTACAGAGGAGAAATAGAGAGAAACGGCTCCATTGGCGTACTTCCCCAGAATCCACAGGCACTTTTTGTAAAGAAGACCGTCAGGGAGGACCTTTTTGAAATTCTAAGGGGCAGAGGTCTTTCGGAATCGGAGATTGAGGGAAGAGTTGCACACGTTGTTGCTCTGTGCAGGCTGTCGGAGCTTCTTGACAGGCATCCCTATGACCTGTCCGGAGGCGAGCAGCAGAGAGCGGCTCTTGCGAAGGTGCTTCTTCTGAGGCCGGACATTCTCCTTCTTGATGAGCCGACAAAGGGTCTTGATGCGGAATTCAAGTCGGCCCTTGCAGAGGTGCTCCGTCTTCTTATTCAGAGGGGCGTTACAATACTGATGGTCAGCCACGATGTTGAGTTCTGCGCCGAGTATGCCCACCGCTGTGCACTCTTCTTTGACGGAAATGTGGTTACATCGGGAAGCCCCCGCAGCTTTTTCAGCGGAAACAGCTTTTACACCACAAGTGCCGACAGAATGTCCCGGGATATCTGCAAGGGAGCAGTCACCGCAAGGGATGTTATCTCCGTATGTGGAGGTGTTCTTCCGGAAAAGCGCTCTCTTCCCGACGATATTCCTCCCCTTCCCGAGCCCGAGGAAGAAACGGCCAACTGGAAGCCGAAAAGATTACCGGCATGGAGAATTGCAGCAGCCGTCGTTTTCGGCTTTATTTCCGCAGCAATGTTCCTGAAAATACTGTCTGTTGCGGACCTCAGTGCTCTTATTGACAAGGGTGGGATAACGGCAATGGCCTCAAATGAGCTGTGGAAATACGGCGTTTTCTGTATTTCTCTGCTCTTGTTTGCTCTTTCGATTACGAGAAAGAGCAGAAAAAAAGACTATCTTCTCCAGATTCCCGGAGAAAAGAGAAAGCTGACAAAAAGGACTCTTCTTTCCTGCGTTCTGATTATTTTACTGATACCCCTGACGCTGTTTGTGGGAATCTATTATCTGGGCGGAAGAAAATACTACTTTATAGCGCTTCTTATTCTTCTTGAAACAATGCTCCCCTTCTTCCTTGTATTTGAAGGAAGAAAGCCCCGGGCAAGGGAGCTTGTCGTTATTGCGGTCTTGTGTGCAATAGGCGTTGCGGGAAGAATGGCACTGTTTATGCTTCCAAGCTTTAAGCCGGTTATGGCTCTGACTATAATCGCAGGGGTTGCCTTCGGCGGTGAGACGGGATTTCTTGTGGGCTCAATGACCATGCTGGCATCAAATATTTTCTTCTCACAGGGACCGTGGACGCCGTGGCAGATGTTCGCAATGGGCATAATTGGCTTTCTTGCGGGAATACTGTTCAGGAAGGGCCTTTTAAGGCGCTCTCGCATTTCTCTGTGTATTTTCGGTGCTCTTTCCGCAGTTGTTATCTACGGCGGTATTATGAACCCCGCCTCGGCATTGATGTGGGCGGGAGAATTAAACGGCAAAATAATACTGAGCTATTATGTTTCCGGTCTTCCCGTTGACTGCGTGCATGCCTTTGCAACATGGCTGTTTTTGTGGTTTGGGGCCGAGCCTATGCTTGAAAAGCTGGACAGAATTAAGGTTAAATACGGTCTGGTTGAATAAAATGCCGTTTTTTCTTAATAATCCGAAAGAAATTTATAGCGTAAATTAATAATAGTGTGCTATAATGAGAAAACTATTCTCTCATTACAGCACACTTTTTTTGGAGTTTTTTATGTGTCTTGAACAGTTCTTTAAGGAGCATCCCGTTGTTGCTCTGGCTTTTTCCGGTGGTGTTGACTCGGCATTTCTTCTCAGTGAAGCAAAAAAGTATGCAGAGCTTGTAAGACCGTATTATATTAAAACGGCCTTTCAGCCGGAATTTGAACTTCGGGACGCCGAACGCCTTTGCCAAGAGCTTGATATTGAGCTTTCTGTTATATATTCCGATGTCCTGCAAAACTCTCTTATTACCGCAAATGACTCCATGCGCTGTTATTACTGCAAGAATGCTATTATGCAGGCAATCTGCACGGCTGCGGAAAAGGAAGGAATAGACTGCGTATTGGACGGCACAAACGCCTCGGATGCCGAGGATGAGCGCCCCGGAATGAAGGCACTTAAGGAAAAGAAAATAATATCGCCCCTGAGGCTTTGCGGACTTACCAAGTCCGAAATACGAAGGCTTTCCAGAGAAGCGGGACTTTTTACATGGGACAAGCCGGCCTATGCCTGCCTTGCAACAAGAATTCCCACAGGAACGGAAATTACAGAAGAAAAGCTTATCCGTACAGAGAAGGCCGAGAGCTTTCTTTCCTCACTTGGTTTTTCCGATTTCAGAGTGAGATATACAGATGAAGGCTCTGCAAAGCTCCAGATAAAAGAAGAGCAGTTTGACCTTCTTTTGGAAAGCAGGCAGATAATTCTGAGTGAGCTTAAACAATACTACACCGATGTCTACCTTGATTTGGAGGCAAGAGCATGAATACCGAAATTAAAAATATATTAAACGCAGTTAAGGAAGGCAGTCTTTCTGTTGATGATGCCCTTCTTGCCATAAAAAAAGAGCCCTTTGAGGACATAGGCTATGCCAAGGTTGACCTTCACAGGAAGATAAGACAGGGTGCAGCCGAGGTTATCTACGGAGCGGGAAAAACTCCGGAGCAGATAATCGGCATTGTGGATACCATGAAAAAGAACGGGCAGGATACCATTCTCATTACCCGTCTTTCTCCCGAATCGGCGAAAATAATATCCGAAAAGCATAAGCTTGATTACAGGGAAAATGCAAAGGCCGGAATAATCGGCGAAATGCCAAAGCCATTCGGAATAGGAAAAATTGTTGTTGCAACAGGCGGAACCTCCGATATTCCCGTTGCCGAAGAGGCCGCCATTACAGCGGAAATACACGGCAATGAGGTTACAAGGCTTTATGATGTGGGAGTCGCCGGACTTCACAGGCTTCTTGCCCATCTTGACGAAATAATGAGCGCATCCGTTATTATTGCCATTGCCGGCATGGAGGGAGCTCTTGCCAGTGCAATAGGCGGAATAGCAGACTGCCCTGTTATTGCCGTGCCTACCTCAGTCGGCTACGGAGCATCCTTCGGAGGACTATCCGCCCTTCTTTCCATGCTGAACTCCTGCGCAAGCGGAGTATCCGTTGTCAATATCGATAACGGCTTCGGAGCAGGCTATCTTGCAAGCATGATAAATCATATGGAGACTAAAAAATGAAAACTCTCTATTTAGACTGCTCCATGGGGGCAGCGGGAGATATGCTTACCGCCGCACTTACAGAGCTTCTTCCCGAACCCGAAAAATTTATCGAGAAGCTGAATTCTCTTGGGATTCCCGGCGTTTCCTTCATTAAGGAAACAAGCACAAAATGCGGAATTACGGGAACTCATATGTCCGTTCTTATAAACGGCACCGAGGAGGGTGAACACAGCCACGAGCATACTCACACTCACAGCCACGAGCATACCCACTCTCACGGAGGTGGCAAGGAGCATTCCCATCACCATTCCTCCCTTTGGGATATTGAGCATATCGTACGCTTTCATCTGAATATTTCCGAGAAGGTAAAGAAGGATATTATATCCGTTTACCGTCTTATTGCAGATGCCGAAAGCAAGGTACACGGCGTTCCCGTTACGGAAATACATTTCCACGAGGTGGGCACCATGGATGCCCTTGCGGATATCTGCGCTGTATGCATGCTTATTGAGGAGCTGGGACCCGACAGAATAATTGCATCGCCCGTTCACGTGGGAAGCGGAAGCGTTAAGTGTGCCCACGGAATTCTGCCCGTACCCGCCCCCGCCACAGCCGAAATTTTAAGCGGCGTTCCAATTTACGGAGGAAGCATTAAGAGCGAGCTTTGTACGCCGACCGGGGCCGCTTTACTAAAGCACTTTGTTTCCTCCTTCGGAGATATGCCGATGATGCTTCTGACAAAAACCGGCTACGGAATGGGAAAGAAGGATTTTGAAAGAGCAAACTGCGTAAGGGCCATGCTCGGTGAATCGGACTTATATAAGAATGAAAGCGTTTATGAGCTCTCCTGCAATATCGACGATATGACGGCAGAGGCCATTGGCTTTGCCATGGGAGAAATACTTAAGGGCGGTGCCCTGGACGTATGGACCGTAGCCATCGGAATGAAGAAATGCCGTCCCGGGGTTATGCTCTGTGTTCTGTGCCGCGAGGAGGACAGAAGCAGAATGGCAGAGCTTATTTTCAGACATACCTCCACTATCGGAATAAGAGAAAACTCATTTTCAAGATATACCCTTCAAAGAAGAACGGAAACTATGGAAACCCCCTTCGGAAGTGTCAGGAAGAAGATTTCCGAGGGCTACGGCATAAAGAGGGAAAAAATAGAATATGATGACCTGGCCGCCATTGCTTCGGGAGAGGGCAAAAGCATTACCGAAATAAAGGCAATTATCGAGGGTCTCTAATACAATCGGACATTCTGCAATATAACCGCTATTATATGCAGTCTTAAATACACTGATATTATCGGGAGGAAGCACTAATGGACGTAAGGGAAAATTTTCTTGCTTTCTTAAACCACGAAAACACCGAATGGGTTCCGACCACCTTCAGCGATTACTATTCTCTGGGTGGAGCTGCGGAGGAATTTGAAAACGGCCCTGTTGGCGGCGGAGAAGACGGCTTCGGTGTTCTCTGGCTTGCAACTCACTCCGCATCAGGCTCACCCGTACCTGCCCCCAACAGATATGTGATAACGGATATTACCGACTGGGAAAAGCAGCTTAAGCTTCCGGATACGGACAATTTTGACTGGAAGGGCTACGCCGAGGAACAGCTTGCCTCAATCGGAAACAAAAGGGACAAGGTTGTTGAATACCAGATGTGGAACTCACAGTTTTTGCGCATGACCCATCTTATGGGATTTGAAAATGCCCTCTGCGCTTTTTATGAGGAGCCGGAGGCCTGCGCCGCTCTTATGGATGCCATTACCGATTACAAGATAAAGGTTCTCGAGCGTGTTAATGAGTACATTAAGCCGGATACCTATGTTCATTTTGATGATGTTGCAACGGAAAGAGGTCTTTTCATTTCCCCCGATATCTACAGAGAGCTTATTAAGCCCTGCCATAAAAAATTAAACGATGCTGCCATCTCTATGGGAATTATTCCTCAGATTCATATATGCGGAAAATGTGAATCCATTATTCCCGATGTTATTGAAGAGGGCAGTGTTGCATGGCAGTGCGCCCAGCCCTCAAATGACATTGAGGGAATTATAGAAAAATACGGCGACAGGTTCTCCGTTCTGGGAGGCTATGACACTCAGGGTCGCCCCGGAGTCCCCACCGCAACGGAGGAGCAGATAATAAACGAGGTTGACAGATGCTTCGACGAATACGGAAAATTCGGAAGAGGCTATGCCTTCTTCGGCTTCCTTCTGGGAGAAAGCGGAGACAAGGAAATGCAGAGAAAAACAGGCATTCTCGTTAAGCGCGCTGCGGAGAGAAGCAGAAAAGCATAATAATCCGAAAATAAAAAAGGGCATTGAGCTATCATTTATGCTCAATGCCCTTTTTTTAATCTGTTATTATTTCATATGGCCAGGTTCTTATTCCGCCGAATTCCCGAACATAGGTATAACCCATTTCGACAAGAGCCTTGGCAGCGATTTTGCTTCTGTTTCCGCTGCGGCAATAAACAAGGACAAGCCTATCCTTATCCGGAAGAAGCTCAGGAGCCTTTTCCTTCACTTCGGTTTCGGGAATTAATATTGCATTTCCTATATGCCCTTCGGCATATTCCTCTTCTGTCCTTGCATCAAGGATATAATAGTTCTCCCCGGAATCCATAAGGCGCTTTGCTTCCTCCTGGGATATTTCCAGATAAGCCTCGCGAACAAGCTCAGTTTTTTCTTCCTTCGGCTTTGCAAAAACAAAGGCAATTATTACAGCGATTACTATGAGGACATCCGCTATGATAACGGGCATAATCGGAACGGAGCTTTTCTTAAAATACTTTCTCATTTCAGTGAATGTACCCCAGCTTCTTTGCCTCGTCGTAAAGTGCCGGCCTGTCATCGGGGTGGGCAATGGAAATAAGCAGTCTTGCCCTTTCATCCACACCGGCACCCTTAAGGCGCACCGTGCCGAACTCCGTAATAACATAGTCCACGTAGTTTCTCGGGTGAGTTACAACTGCGCCCGGGGTTAAAATGGATTTAATTTTCGGCATTCCCTTCTTTGTTCTGGAGGTGAAGGCCATAATGCTTTTACCGTGCTCGGCATAATAGCAGCCCAAGGTGAAGCAGAATCCGCCTCCGGAGCCGGAAAACTGTCTGGGGCCGATTGACTCGGCACAGATTTGTCCGGTGATATCCATCTCGATGCAGGTGTTTATAGATACCATATGGTCCTGGCGGGCAATATTGAAGGGATTTACAACCTCACTGCCGGCTCTGAGAACGCACTGGGGATTAGACCTGAGATATTCGTAAAGCTCGGCGGTCCCGTCTGCAAAAACGCCCACATGAAGGCCCTTGTCATATGCCTTTCTGGAGCCTGTTATAACACCGGCCTCAATAAGCTTGCCCATTGAGGAGGTAAACTGCTCTGTATGAAGACCGAGGTCCTTCTTTTCCATAAGAGAATTGCCGATTGCATTGGGGATACCGCCGATGCCCATCTGAATGGTATCTCCGTCCTCGATTATCTCCGCAGCCCTCTGGCCTATGAGCTCCTCATCACGGGTAATTTCAATGGGCTGAGTTGTATCGGCAGGAGCATCGGCCTCAAATATGGCCGTAACGGCCTCAATGGGGATACCAACTGCGCCCCTCATTGAAATGAGCTCTTTATTGACCTCGAGAATAATGGTCTTCTTTTCGTTTAAGGCATCGCGGACGAGCTCCTCCTCAAAGGTCTTGTTCATACCTATGTAGAACATTCCGTCATCGGAAAGAGGCCCGACTCTGGCAACAAATACATTCCAGTGTCTGTGGACGGAGGTATTTTTATAGTAATTAGGCAGGTCCACGGGGAAATAAGTGCAGTTTCCCAGCTCGTGGGCTTTTTTGTAATTCGGACCGTAAAAATAGTTTCCGAAGCTAAGGTGCTCCCTTATTCCCTCCATAGTCATAAAGGGATAGTTTCCTATGCGGCTTTTGAAAACGAAAACGTTTTCCACCCTGGGAACAATTTCATGAAGCCTTGAGAAAAACACACCGGGCTCGTTATAGTTATTCGAGCACCACAGAGTATCACCGGACTGAATGAGATTAAGACAGTCGGAAAGGCTTGTCTTTTTTTCGCTATATAGTTTTTCGTAATAAGAAGTATAGGACATGATGATTCCCTGATTTTCTTTTTTATTTACCGGTTGAGCCGAAGCCACCGGCACCTCTGACCGTTTCGGAAAGCTCCGGGACCTCCTCAAACTCTGCCTTCATACAGGGGAGAATGACAAGCTGGGCTATTCTGTCACCGTTTTCAACACTAACCGGAGTGTCTGTATCGTTATGAAGGGCAACGATGTACTCACCTCTGTAATCACTGTCGCAAACGCCAACACAGTTTGCGGGACGAAGGCCTTTTTTTGTGGCAAGGCCGCTTCTTGCAAAAACAGCTCCGAAATAGCCGTTGGGAACGGCAAGTGACAGGCCCGTTCCGATTTTTTCGGTTGTATGGGGTGCGATTGTTACAGTTCCCTCTATGCATGCATAAAGGTCATAGCCTGCGGCATATTCACTTCCCGCAGTAGGAAGACAGGCGCCCTCTCTTAATTTTTTAACTTCAATAAGCATTGTATTTCTCCGGTATTTATTCTGTATAAAGCTCTCTGAGTCTTAAAATATCCTCCTCGGTAAGGCCAAATCTCTTTTTGAGGCTTTCGTATACGGAGCCGTAGAGTTCTTCGGTTCTGGCTATATATCTTTCGAGGTACTCATCCCTTACAAGGTAAAGGTCACGGAGAGTTTTTTCATCAAAGGCATCCTTCTCGGGGATTTTTGTCTGTATGTACTTCTCCATATACTCATTTGTAAGAAGGTAATCCGCCCTTGCGGTTTCATGGTCTGCACCCAGTGCAGTAAGAAGAAGATAAGCACCTATACCCGTTCTGTCCTTGCCCTGATGGCAATGGAAAAGAACGCCCCGGCCTTTAATAAGAACCTTGAAAAACTCGGAATAGGCCTTTGTGGCAGTGTCGCTCTCGGCAATAAGGCCGTAAACTTCATGAAAAATAGCAATAAAATCGGGGGGCTCTGTTGTTTTTTCCCTCTTTCCGAAATGAGGAGGCAAGACAGGGAAATTTATATATTCCACATCCTCGGGAACTCTGTCTGCGCCCATTTTGGCATCGGCCTCACCTCTGAAATCGAAGATGTTCTCAACGGCGTAATCGTATTTCAGACGCATAAGGTCGTTCTCAGTTGCATTCTGGAGTCCGCCGGTTCTGTAAATAAACCGGCTTTTAACCTTCTTTCCGTTTGCAAGGGGAATGCCGCCCATATCGCGTGCATTGATTATTCTGTCAAAATTCAAAAACAAATGACTTCACTCCTTTTCATTGCTATTTAAGGAATAAGGTAAAAGTGTCCGGGCAGGTGAGCTTAAATAAACCTGCTCAGTGAGGTTTTGAAGTAGCTTCTCTGCTTTTTCCGCTTTATTTTTATCGTCGAAAAGTCCGAAAACGGCAGAGCCTGTCCCCGTCATTGCGCATCCGAGAGCTCCCGAATCGGAGAGAATGCTTTTATATTCGAATATCTCCCCCGCATTCCGCGGAAGAACGTCCTCAAAAACATTATATAAACGCATTGAAACCGCCTTGAGGTCTCCCGTACCGAGAGCCTCGATAAGGCCGGAGGTATCCGGATGCAGACGGCTTTTTCTTCTGTCTATTTTCGGAAAAAGCTCCGGGGTGCGAATGGAAATCCGGGGCTTTGCAATGACAATATGGCATGGCGGAAGGGAGGGCAGCGGGGAGACTATCTCTCCCCTTCCCTCCGCAAGGGCTGTACCGCCGAAGATACAGTAAGGAACATCACTGCCAAGCCCGGCACCGAGCTTACTGAGCCTGTCCGCAGAAAGAATATTATCATAGGCTCTGTTCAGGCAGCGCAGTACGGCAGCGGCATCGGATGAGCCGCCTGCCATTCCCGCACAAACGGGAATGCGCTTTTCAATGTGAATATGAAGTCCGTCATCCGGCCTGCCTATTTCATTAAGAAATGCAGAGGCAGCGGAAAAGGCAAGATTTCTTCCGTCTGTGGGAAGATACCCCAGACTGCAGGAGCAGCTTATTTCACCCTTCCTGCCCTTTGAGATGATGATATCGTCTCCGAAGCAGACCGACTGCATTACCATCCTCATCTCATGATATCCGTCCGGGCGCTTGCCGAGGACATCAAGGCTCAGGTTAAGCTTTGCCCCGGCCCTTTCAAAAAGCTCCATTATATCTGCTTAAAGAGCAGCTTCATTACGCTCTTTGCTCCCTCGGGGTAGTACTCGCCCTGCTCGGCATCCTCTTCGCAGTAAGAAAGACCGAGCTTTGTATCAACAGTTGAGTCGTAAATCATAAAGGGAACGGGAGTGCCGTCATGTCCGCGGGTGGAGGTAAGGGTCTTATGATCGGAAAGGAAGATGATGCGGTAATCCTCACCGGAAGCGTCAAGAGCCTCCTTAAGGGGCTTCATTACGCGGGAATCCAGCCACTCAATGGACTGAAGCTTGCCCTCGAGATCACCGTTATGAGTGCACTCATCGGGAGCCTCGACATGGATGGCGGCAAAGTCATACTTCTTAAGTACATCAAGAAGGGCTGCAACTTTATTTTCGAGATTTGTATCTATCTCTCCGGTTGCGCCTTCAACGGTTACGGCCTCAAGGCCTGTAAGGCGGGCAATTCCGTGGCAGAGAGGAACTGCGGAGATAACGGCGCCGTCAAAGCCGAACTGCTCCTTAAAGGAGGGAAGCTTAACTGCCGTACCCTCGGCCCAGAACCAGATTCCGTTTGCGGGAAGCTTACCCTCGGCAATTCTCTTCTCATTTTCGGGAAGAGCGGAAAGCTTCTCAAAGGCAAGACGCATAAGGCCCTCAAGAACCTTTGCGTTATCATTTCCGGAGGGCATTAAGGGGCCGATTTTTTCACCCAGGTGGTCGTGGGGAGGAATGAGCTTTATTCCCTCTGTGCTTGCGCCGGACTGAACTGCCATATGTCTGAAGGAGGAGCCGGGGTGAACAACCATTCCCGCCTTCTTTGCCTCAGCGGCAAACTCCTCATCGGCAAAAAGTGCGCTTATGATTCTGTCGGAAACATCGCCCTCAATGCTGCCTGCGGAGTGAGAAAGGATTTTGCGCTCGTCAAAGGGCATATCACCGAGCTCATAGGAAACCATATTGCAGCGATAGGCGATATCACCGGGGTTAAGGGAGATTCCGCTTGCGGCGGCCTCAAGAGGAGCTCTGCCCGTATAGTATTTGCAGGGGTCACAGCCGAAGATGGAGGTTATGGCCGTATCACTTCCCGCGG
>JAKSPP010000060.1 GCA_024404735.1 Oscillospiraceae bacterium
TATGCTAAATACGACAAAATTGGCATTATATGCCAAATTAGCGCATATTGTGACTAAACGCAGCTATTAATAAAGGAATTCTGCTATTATGGCACCGCTGAAAAAATCCTGGAGAAAGGAGCGGCTGCCGTGAAAAAAATAATCACATTCAATATATTCGTATTTCTTTTTGCTTTAATGCTGTGTGTTTTCGCATTTGCAGGAGCAAAGCCCACGTCTGCGGATGCCGTTTCCTGGGTGCAGGCAAGAAAGAGTGAGGGATGGGCCGTTGCCTACGATGCATCCCTGGGTCCTCAGTGTGTTGACCTTATCAAGTACTATTTTGATGATTTCTTCGGCATTCCTCATTTTAACGGCGATGCATACTCCTATGCAAGCAAAACTCTCCCCGCAGGCTGGACCTATACATCAACACCCTCGGCCGGGGATATTGCCGTATGGAAGAAGAATCAGGGCATTGCCGGAATTTACGGACATGTCGCAATAGTTGAGTCCGCAGGTGCAAGCGGCTTTTCCTACATTGATATCGACGGAAATACAGGCAAGGCAGGATACGGCTCCATAAGGAAGCAATCCCAGTACCCCGCAACCTTTATTCACCCCGATTTTTCCGACAGCGGAAGTGCCGGTGATGCCTTCCCTGCCGTGAACACATACAAGGACGGTCAGTTTTCCGATGTCAGCAGCAGTGCCTGGTATTCCGGAAGTGTTGCTTCCGTATATGAAAAGGGACTTATGAAGGGCAGCGGCTCCGATACCTTCAATCCCACGGGCTGCGTTACCATAGCAGAGGCCGTAACAATGGCCTCCCGCATTCACAGTATTTATAACTGTGGCTCCGAAAACTTCCGTCCCGCCAGCGGAGCCTGGTACAACACCTATATGAACTATGCATTCGTAAACGGAATTATAGATATCTCCGTTTATTCCTGCGATAACCCCAATGCAAAGGCCTCCCACGCACTTTTTGCCGAGATTTTCGCAAAGGCTCTTCCCGCAGATGCCCTTCCCGCAATTAACAGCATTCCCGATTACTCCATTCCCGATGTCGGAATGTACGAGGATTACGCAGGCTCCGTTTATCTCCTTTACAGAGCCGGAATCCTCACGGGAAGTGACAGTGCGGGCAGCTTCAGACCCGAGGCGACAATAACAAGGGCAGAGGCAGCCGCCCTTATTTCCAGAATGGTTGATTCCTCTCTGAGAAAAAGCTTTTCTCTCTCCTGAAGGATAATTTAATATCCGATGATGAAACGGCAGGCCATGCATTGGTCTGCCGTTTTAATATTCATAAGGGAGGAGAGGCGGCAACGGGGCAAAAAACTCTTGCATTCCTCCTGTATATATGATATTCTTTGTTTAATAATATGAACAAAAAAATTTAGTTTTAATTATGAAAGAGGTGCTTTTTTATGGCAGACCTTGCCTCAAGACTTTCCTCGGCTCTGGAAATGCGGGGAATGAAGCAGGCTGAGCTCTCCAGATTGACGGGAATCAACAAATCATCAATATGCATGTATCTTATCGGAGATTACATCCCCAAGCGCGATAAGCTCATGAAAATGGCGGGAGTACTCGGTGTCAGCCCCGACTGGCTGTCCGGCGCCGATGTAAGCCCCGAGGGAAGCGAGGAGGGAAGTGCCGAGCCAGCTCCGACCCACGAAAACCCCATTGTTTCCATTTTTAACGGCCTTAATATGAAGGGCAAGGACGAGCTTTTACGCTACGGAAGATATCTCAGTGCAAACCCCTCCTATGCCCTTATTCCGGGCACAAGTGAGCTCCGCTATATAAGACATTACAGAATTCCCGCAGCCGCAGGCTACGCCTCTCCCATTGAGGGCGAGGACTACGAGGAGATAGTAAGGCCTGACGATGCACCTGAGGATGCGGATTTTGCCATAACAATTCAGGGTGACTCCATGGAGCCCTTTATCCCCGACGGCACAAGAGTATACGTCAGAAGAGGTGCAAATCTTTCTCAGTTTGATGTGGGAATATTCTTCGTAGACGGCGATGTTTACTGCAAGCAGTACTGTGTTGACTCCGAGGGCAATCTCTCCCTTCTCTCCGCAAATCCGAAGAGAAAGGATGCAAACAAGTATATCCTCCGTTCCTCCGGAAGCCACGTTGTCTGCTTCGGCAAGGTTCTTCTTCCCATAAAGCTGCCCTGCCCCAAATACGAATAAAAACATTATTATGAAGCAAATAGACGCCCGGGCTGTTATAGCCTGAGCGTCTTTTTTATGAAGGTAAGCTTGTTTCCGGATAATCAGAGACTCATTTCGGTTCTTCTGATCAGGTCGTCCTGCATATCCTTGAAGACCTCAACGAAGTAAGCGGAGAAGCCGGCGATTCTGACAACAAGGTCGCGGTACTCCGAGGGATTTTCCTGAGCCTTGCGGAGGGTATCACCGCCTATTATATTGAGCTGCAGCTCCATTCCGCCTCTGTCAAAGTACGTGCGCATGACGTTTACGAGCTTGTTGAGACCCTCCTCGGAGGCGAGGGCCGTGGGGTGGAATTTCATATTGCAGAGAGTTCCGTTGCCGTACTTGGTGTAGTCAAAGGTGAGAAGTGAGTTAAGAGTGGAAACGGGGCCGTTTTTGTCCATTCCCTGTACGGGGGAAATGCCGTCTGCAAGAGGTTCGCCCCTCTTTCTTCCGTCGGGGGTTGCGCCGGTCATATATCCGAACACAACGTTCAGAGTAACGGGGTAACAGCCGGCGCAGTAGTGGTTGCCTCTTGTTCCGATGCAGCGGTTGATAGCATCTGCATAGGCATTTGCGGTGAAGGTCATGTACTTGTCACACTCGGGGTCGCCGTTGCCGAAGCGGGGGATGGCTCCGTTGATTATCTGGCGGAGCTCCTCGTAGCCTTCCCAGTTTGCCATCAGGGCGTCGTAAAGCTCTCTTGTTGTGGCAATCTTCTTCTTGAAGCATATCTGGTCAATGCAGTTAAGGGAGTCTGCTACATTGCCTATTCCTATGCAGGAGTTGCCTGTGGAGTTAAACATGGCACCGCCGCACATAACGTCCTTTCCTGACTCCATGCAGCCCGTATAGCAGGCGGAAACAAGGGGCAGGGGTCTGTGGAAGGCGGCCATGGTTTCCCACATATTGGTGCAGTTTGCATGCCAGGGCATCCAGAATTCAAACTGGGCCTTAACGGCGGCAAGGACCTCTTCCATGGAATTCATCTCGTAAAGATAGCCTGTTGCGGGACCCTGAATCTGAGGTACGGCATCTGCGGGGCGCAGGGGATTTATTCCGTTGTTGATTGCCATAAGCATGGCGTTTGTTATATTGATATAGGATTCGGCTCCGTCACCGCCGGGCTGTCCCCACTCGTAGCCGCCGATGGTGGGTTCGACGCAGCCCTCAAGGCAGTAGTTGCGGGCATACTCAAGAGGAATGCCCCTTGCCATCATTGCGGGAATAATTGCCTTGTCGCTTTCGTAGGTGGGAATGCCACCGCAGACCTTTGTGCATTCGATTGCGGTTTCCCACAGGCTCATGGGAGTACCCTCGTGAACACGTAGTGCCTGAGGGCAGTTTAAGGAAAGACGGCGGGAGGCGTGGAGGAACATATATGTTACGGGGTTGCTTGCGTCTCTTCCTTCCATATCCACGCCGCCGAGGGTAATCAGCATACCTGCGGTGTAGCCGGGGTTGGACATACTTGCGCCCTCGGACCAGATTTTGTTTACCTCTGCAACCTTAAGCATAAAGAGGTCAACAAGCTCCTGTGCCTTTTCCTCTGTTATACGGCCCTCGGCAAGATCCTTTTCGTAGTAGCTTCCCAGATACTGGTCCATTCTTCCGAAGCTTATTCCGTGAAGCTGGGCATCCATGCACATTGCTATCTGATAGAACCATACGCACTGAATGGCATCGTGGAAGGTTCTGCAGGGCTTCTCGATGATGTGGTTCATACGCTCGGCTATGTCGAGAAGCTCGGCTTTTCTGACGGGGTCACAGCACTGTCCCGCAAGGCGCTCGGCTTCCCCGGAGTAACGCTTTGCCCAGATGATAATACCCTCGCAGACTATGTCAACGGCTCTGTAGAAGGAGTATTTTTCGGCATCTTCGCCGAAAATTCCGTGCTCCTCAAGGTAGGCTATTTTGGCCCTTGCCTCATCTCTGATGGCTCCGAAGCCCTTCCGAGTTGCTGTCCAGAAGTTTGCGGTGAAATGTCCGACGGGGGCATGTGCGGGTGCTCTTCCGCCAAAGGAGACAACACCGTTACCGGCGAGCTCGTCTCTTATCTTGCGGGGCATATATTCGTTTGAAATAACGCTCATATTATTCTTGAGCCAGTAATCGCCGGTTTCGAGAAGGTACTTCTCGTCCTCCTCATCAAGCTCATAGGGATCAACGCGGCGTGTGCGGATATTATTTGAGCGCAGCTCCTCCATGAACCAGTCCCATGAAACCTCGGGGTAGAGAGGACTGTCGCGGAAGCTTGTGCCCTGCCAGCCGACGATAAGCTCGCCCTCTGAAATGAGCGTAGGCATGTTTTCAAAAAGATTGCGCAGATTCTTTGCGCGCTTGAGAATACCGGTAAGCTGCGGGTTTTCACGATAGAAATCTGTAATGAGCTTATAGCGGCTTAAATCCAGCTTCGGAGCCGTCGTGCGGACTCTTTCGCGTATGTTTTTGACTCTTTCGGAAACCGGCCTTTCTGTAATCATAGTTTTATCTCCTTTTTATAGGGGCCATAGCGGCGAATATAACTTTATTTTCCGTATAAATCATACACCCCCCGAAGGGCAAAAGCAAGAGATAAAAATATCCGCACTCATATTAAGAACGAAAAAGCACCGCACGGGTTTACCGTGCGGTGCTGAAATTATAAAGCATGTTTTATGCTGCTGCGTAAAGCTTATTACTTCTTTGCAAGACCTTCCAGCTTTGCGTAACGTGCAAGTGCATCCTTCTCTGCCTGAGCAAAGAGCTCCTCGGCTCTCTCCTTGTTCTTGAGAACGAGAGATGCGTATCTGACCTCGCCGGAGAGGAAGTCGCGGTAGCTTCCGGTGGGCTTTGCGGAGTCGAGGGAGAGGGGATTCTCGCCTGCCTCGGTTTTGCGGGGGTCATAGCGGAGAAGGTTCCAGTAGCCGCAGGTAACGGCATTCTTCATCTCGGCCATGGACTTGTTCATACCGGCCTTAACACCGTGGTTGATGCAGGGAGCATAGGCGATGATAAGAGAGGGACCGTCATAGGCCTCTGCCTCGCGGATGGCGCGGAGAGTCTGGGCGGGGTTTGCACCCATTGCTATCTGAGCGACGTAAACATAGCCGTACTCCATTGCGATGGAGGCAAGGTCCTTTTTCTTGACCTTCTTACCGGCTGCTGCGAACTGAGCAACAGCGCCGGTGGGGGTGGACTTGGAGGACTGTCCGCCGGTGTTGGAGTAAACCTCGGTATCGAATACGAGGATGTTTACATTCTCGCCGGAGGCAATAACGTGGTCAAGTCCGCCGTAGCCGATATCGTACGCCCAGCCGTCACCGCCGAATATCCATACAGAGGGCTTGATGAGCATATCCTTGTTATCGACAATGTATTTTGCATCGGGATTGGAGGAAGTCATGCAGGCCTCTAAAAGCTTCTCGCCGGAAGCCTCGGCTGCCTTTGCATCATCGCAGGAGCCGAGCCACTCAACTGCCAGAGTAACAAGCTCCTTATCGTCGGTGAGCTTTCTGACCGCTGCACGCATCTGCTCTCTGCGGCTCTTAACGGAGAGAGCCATACCGAGACCGAACTCGGCGTTATCCTCGAAGAGGGAGTTTGCCCAGGCAGGGCCGCGTCCCTTGGCATTGACGGTGTAGGGAGTGGAGGGAAGGCTGTTGCCCCAGATGGAGGAGCAGCCCGTTGCGTTGGCGATGTACATTCTGTCGCCGAAGAGCTGGGTAACAAGCTTTGCATAGGGAGTCTCGCCACAGCCGGGGCAGGCGCCGGAGAACTCGAGAAGGGGCTTGTTGAACTGAACGCCCTTGATGGTTGTGTCATCGAAGGGGAGAACGCGTCCCTCGGGGAGGGTGTTCATATAATCGAAGTCCTTCTGGGACTTTGCGGAAATTTCGGAATCGAGCTTTACTGCGTAGAGAGCCTTGTCCTTTGCGGGGCAAACGTCAACGCAGGAGCCGCAGCCAGTGCAGTCGAGAACGGATATACCGATGGAGAAGAGGTAATCATCGCTCTTCTTGATTGCGGAGGTTGCAAGAGAGCCCTTTTCTGCCTCTTCCTTTGTAACTGCAAAGGGACGGATTGCGCCGTGGGGGCAGACGGTTGCACAGAGGTTGCACTGCATACAGCCGGTTACATCCCATGCGGGGACATCAACGGCGGTTCCGCGCTTTTCAAATGCGGCGTTTCCGGAGGGAACGGCACCGTTTACGGTATCCATAAACTCGGATACGGGCAGGTTGTCACCGGAGAGAGTTGCGTAGGCGTGGAGGATGGAGTTGAGGTACTTTGTGTGAGCCTCGTCTCTGCCGACGTACTGCTTTCTTGCGGGGCCCTCGTTGCCGGCCTCAAGCCAGGACTCGGGAACCTTTACCTCGTGTACGCACTGAAGACCCTCGTGAACAGCGGCGATATTCATATCAATGACCTTCTGGCCGTTTTTACCGTAGCTGCGTACGATGGCTTCCTCCATATATCTGACGGCATCGTCAATGGGAATTACATTGGCGAGCTTGAAGAAGGCTGCCTGAAGAACCGTGTTGGTACGCTTTGCGCCGAGACCGACCTTCTTTGCGGCGGAAACGGCATCACAGGTGTAGAACTTAATGTTGTTCTTTGCGATATAGCTTCTGACCTTTGCGGGGAGGTTTGCCTCCAGCTCTGCATCGGACCAGGAGCAGTTGAGAAGGAAGGTTCCGCCGGGCTTAACATCGGATACCATATCGTAGCTTCCGAGATAAGCAACCTGATGGCAGGCAACGAAGTCTGCCTGACGGATGTAGTAGCTTGCCTTGATGGGGGTATCACCGAAGCGGAGGTGGGAGATGGTAACACCGCCGGACTTCTTGGAGTCGTACTGGAAGTAGGCCTGAACCTTCTTGTCGGTGTGGTCGCCGATAATCTTTACGGAGTTCTTGTTTGCGCCGACAGTACCGTCGGAGCCGAGACCCCAGAACTTGCAGGCAACGGTGCCGGGAAGGGCAATGTCGGGAATCTCACTGTTGTCAAGGGAGAGATTGGTTATATCGTCCTTGATGGAGACGGTGAACTCAATCTTGGGGCTCTCGCAGCGGAGGTTCTTGTATACGGCAAGTATATCCTCGGGCTGAGTATCCTTGCTTCCGAGACCGTAACGGCCGTGGGTGATGAGGCAGTGCTCGAAGGCTGTTCCGCGGAGAGCTGCGGAAACGTCAAGGTAAAGGGGCTCACCGATGGAGCCGGGCTCCTTGGTTCTGTCGAGAACGGCAATGCGCTTTACGCTCTCGGGGAGAACATTGAGGAGGTACTTGACGGAGAAGGGACGGTAGAGATGAACCTCGATGATACCGACCTTGCCGCCCTTTGCGTTGAGATAGTCAACAACCTCCTCCGCTGCATCGCAGACAGAGCCCATTGCGACGATAATATCCTCGGCATCGGCAGCGCCGTAATATGTGAAGGGCTTGTAGTTTGTTCCGAGCTTTTCGTTAACGACATCCATGTACTTTGCAACTACGTCCGCAGCATTGATATATGCGGTGTTGCAGGCCTCACGGTGCTGGAAGAAGGTCTCGGGCTGCTCTGCAGAGCCCATGCAGTAGGGGTGTGCGGGGTGAAGGGCAGAGGCCTTGTAGGCCTTTACGGCATCGTAGTCAACCATGGAGGCGAGCTCATCGTAATCCCAGATTTCAATCTTCTGGCTCTCGTGGGAGGTACGGAAGCCGTCGAAGAAATGGAGCATGGGAACTCTTCCGGAAATTGCGGAGAGGTGAGCAACTGCGGCTAAGTCCATGCACTGCTGAACGTTGTTGGAGCAGAGCATACCGAAGCCCGTCTGACGGCAGGACATAACATCGGAGTGGTCTCCGAAGATGTTAAGGGCGTGGGAGGCAAGGGCACGGGCTGCAACGTGGAAAACAGTGGGGGTCTGTTCACCGGCCAGCTTGTACATATTGGGAATCATAAGAAGGAGACCCTGGGAAGCTGTGAAGGTGGAGGAGTATGAACCTGCTGCGACTGCGCCGTGGACTGCGCCTGCGGCACCGCCCTCGGACTGCATTTCCACAATCTGAACCTTGGAGCCGAAAATGTTGGTTCTGTCATCTGCTGCCCAGATGTCCATGCTTTCGGCCATGGGGGAGGAGGGGGTTATGGGATATATTGCGGCAACCTCGGAAAAAGCATAGGCTACGTGAGCCGCTGCTGTATTTCCGTCCATTGTTTTGAGCTTTCTCATGGGAATTCTCCGTTCTGCACAATTAGTATCATTTTTTTGTTATCCAAAGTGAGGCTTAAATATTAAGAAAACTAATAAGACTGATTCACTTTGTATTTATT
>JAKSPP010000061.1 GCA_024404735.1 Oscillospiraceae bacterium
CCTGCAATCTCCGCCTTTTTCTTGAAGCGTGTTCCGAAAATGCTTCCGATTTTAACGCCGGCGCAGGAGATTGCAAATGTGGTGCAGCCGATTATAAAAACGGCGACTAAGGTGTTTGCAATAACTCCTCCTGTAAACAGAGAAACGGGAACGCAGGCAAAGGTAATTCCGACGGCCAGAGCATCAATGCTCGTTGCAACGGCCATCATAAACATAGTTTTAACATCAAGGGCGGCGGAGGCTTCCTCATCATCATCGCCTCCGAGAGCCTCTCTTATCATGTTTCCGCCGATTAAAAGAAGAAGTACAAAGGCAATCCAGGGGGCGATGGCGGAGATAAGCCTTTCAAAGCTCGAGCCGAGGAAGAAGCCGATAAGAGGCATCAGAGCCTGAAAGACTCCGAACCATATTCCGCAGATTGCAGCCTTGCCGAAGCTTACCCTCTGCATGGAAAGACCCTTGCATGCGGAAACGGCGAAGGCATCCATTGAAAGACCCACGGCAAGAAGCAGCAGTTCAATTATTCCCATAATAAATTATCCTTGCTTAAGTACATATATGATAACCGCCCCTTATTACGAGGGGCGGTTTGTTTATCAGAAGCCGAAGCCGAGGCCTCCGGTGATTTTGGACATTCCGCTTGCCATGGACTCCTCTGCTTTTCTGAGAGCCTCATTAACAGCGGCGATAATCATATCCTGAAGCATCTCTGCATCATCGGGGTCAATTGCATCGGGGGCAATCTCAAGGCCCACAAGCTCTCTCTTACCGCTAACTCTTGCCTTGACTGCTCCGCCGCCTGCGCTTGCCTCATATTCCTTATTTTCAAGCTCTTCCTGCATCTTCATCATATCCTGCTGCATTTTCTGAGCCTGCTTAATCATCTGTGCCTGATTCATGCCGCCGAAGCCGCCGCGAAATCCGCCTTTTGCCATAATAATAATCTCCTTTACAAGATATATCTGTGCCCGCCTTAAGGGGCCTTAATTAACTGATTGTGATGCTGGTGTCGTATCCGCCCTGCTTAAATCCCTCAAGAAGTGAGGATAATCTGTCGGCCGAGACCTTTTTTTCCTCGGGGGATACCTCTTTTTCCGCCTTTATCAGTGCGGGGACGGGCTCTCCCGCAGCCAGTATGCGGAAGGCATATCCGTCACCCCAGAGCTCCGCAACGGCTTTTGTGTAAATGCCCGTATCGCAGGTCTTTGAAAGCTGCGTATAGGCAAACTGATTTTCAGTTGCAAGAAAAACCGTGTTTCCGGAAACGTAAAACTGTGCCATAGGGGAATCCAGAATCGATGCCCTGCTTCCGGGAAGCTCC
The DNA here is from genome assembly GCA_024404735.1 of Oscillospiraceae bacterium. Lineage (GTDB taxonomy): Bacteria > Bacillota > Clostridia > Oscillospirales > Oscillospiraceae > JAKSPP01. The sequence continues at coordinate 1,322 of JAKSPP010000061.1, forward strand.
TTTTTAACCGTTTCCTTAAGCTTCCTTATGCGCTCATTGTCACTTCCTCCTTCGGCGGGAGTGGCCGGAGCAGCGGGGGAGGGCAGGGGCGAGGGTGCCTTTTCGGGCTCCTTCTCCTTTTCCTCAGTGGGAAGGGGCTTTGGATATTGCTCCTCATTTCCCACGGGCGGAATATCCATCATATCCGGGTCAAAGGGAGGTCTGTCATCGCCCTCATTGGGGTCCTCCCAGGGGGGAGTGATTATATCGTCTTCCTTTGCCTCTTCTGTCTTCTCGTCCGTAAGGGCAGCGGGCTTTATTGCCCCGGGGGACTTTGCGCCCTCCTCATGGGACTTTGCTATTTCGGCTGCGAGGGAGAGCACATCCTCGCTTATGGAAGGAGGCTCCTTTGAAGGCGTGAAACTTCCGGCTCCGTTTATCACGATACCGCTTTCCAGTCTTCTCAGCCTGTCCTCAAAATCTGCGGGAATAAGAATGCCGTTTGTGATGGACTTGCTCTTGCAGAGAGTGACTATGCAAAGCTCTGCCGCTGTTTTGGCATGCATGATTTTGGCATCCTGCAGTGCCGAAGAGGCGGTTTTTATATGCTCAATTAAAAGTGCATGGGGAACCTTCCCGGCAAAGCCCCTCAGTCTCTCCGCAGGGTGTGCCCCGGATATCATATCCGCACCGTTTTTGGGGGCAACGGATAAAACGAGAGTTTCGCGAAGGAGAGTTGCCAGCTCCGAAAGAGTAGATGAATGGTCCTTGCCTCCGCACCAGAGCTCATGGAAAATGCCGAGAGCGCCGTCTGTGTCACCGAGGATTATTTTATCGAAAAGTCTCTCTGTGTCGATGTTTCCCGCAATTCCGATGGCGGAGTAAACGGCATCGGCGTCAATGTCGCCTCCTATGGAGGAGCACTGGTCCAGAATTGAAAGGGCATCTCTCATTCCGCCCTCGCAGATGGAGGATATAACCCTTGCCGCATCATCTTTAAGGGCAATGCCTTCGTTTTCGGCAACGTATTTAAGTCTTCCGGCAATAAGCTCTCTGTCAAGACGCTTGAAGCTGTGTCTCTGGCAACGGGAGAGTATAGTTGCGGGAATTTTGTTTAGCTCTGTTGTTGCAAGAATGAAAATAAGATGCTCGGGGGGCTCCTCGATTATCTTGAGAAGGGCATTGAATGCGGAGGTGGAGAGCATATGAACCTCATCGATTATATACACTCTCTTTTTACATACGCCCGGAGTGAAAACGGCCTCGTCACGCAGTGCTCTTACATCGCTGACACCGTTGTTGGAGGCGGCATCCATTTCGACAACATCCGCAATTGCGCCGGAATCTATGCCAAGACAGGTGGGACATTTGCAGCATGGATTGCCGTTTTGGGGATTTTCGCAGTTAACGGCCTTTGCCAGTATTTTGGCGCAGGTGGTTTTTCCCGTTCCTCTCGAGCCGATGAAGAGATAAGCATGGCTGAGCCTTCCCGTACGCATCTGATTTTTAAGAGACTCCGTTATGTGTCCCTGACCCACAACATCATCAAAGGTCTGGGGTCTCCACTTTCTGTATAGTGCTCTGTACATAATTGCTCCTCCCTTCATAAAAATAAGCATAATAAAGAGCGGCCCTTGGCACGACTGCACACCTTTGCTCGAAAAGAATGACCCATCCGTTACAGCGGCAGCCAACTCGGCCTCGGCGCCCTCGCGGCACACGAAGTATCTCGCTTAATGCTGCTCGGTTCCCCGCCTGACATGGTTCACGAGGCTCCGTTGCGCAAGACCGAAGCGTCAACATCACTTACCGGGGTCAGACAACACGTCATCTTCCCTACCAAAGGAATTCATCCCTGCTATAGCGGATTGCAGGTTACAGGGCACCGCTGGCTCCCCGACTAGTGCAGCCTTGCCAAAGACCGCTTCAGGCCCTTCCTTTCGGGCCGTCAAAATATAATACTACAGATTGCCGAAAAAGGCAAGCAAAATTTTTAGCCTGATTATATCCGTGACGGAATTATAAGGCCCTTCCTCCTAAGCCTTCCTCACAGCTCAAGGCTTCTTTTATCCTCGCAGACCTTATCTATATTCTGTATATATTCCTGAGGATATTTCGGGGCAAACACTCTGTTAATAAGACCGCCGGGGTGCACGATTTTTGTGCTTCCGCCTCCGCCCAGTGCGACTATACTGCAAAGCTCCTCCATAATTGCGATGTTGTAGAGGTTTTCGCTTCCCTTAAGGCTCCAGCCGACGTTTTCAAAGCCTCCGGACATAAACTTCTGCCTGTAGGGGTAATAGGGGGCGTATCCCGCCTGTCTCAGGGCGGTCATTCCGTAATTAAGGCATTCTCCGACGGCCTCCGCCTCGGGTATTTTCGTTCCGTAGACGGTAATGTCAGAGCCCCTTTTAAGTGAAAGAGTATGTACGGTCAGGTTTTCGGGCCTTAGTGCAATGCAGGTATCGATGGTTTTCTTAAAGCCCTCGGGGCTGTCTCCGGGAAGCCCGGCAATAAGGTCCATATTAATCTCAAAGCCGCCGACCCTGCGGACGATTTCCATTGCCCGCAGAACATCCTCCGCTGAGTGCTTTCTTCCGATGATTCCGAGGATTTCGTCGGACATGGTCTGGGGGTTAACGGATACTCTCGTAACCCCGTGGGCCCTTAAAACCCTCATCTTCTCTTCTGTAACCGTGTCCGGTCTTCCGGCTTCAACGGTTATTTCACGGCAGTGGGCCAGGTCTATTTTCTCTTCAAGCCTATTAAAGAGCCTGTCTGACTGCTCGGGAGATATAGTTGTGGGCGTGCCTCCTCCGAAATAAACGGCTATAACACGCTTGTTAAGTGCCTTAAGTCTCTCGGCGGCTGCATCGATTTCAAGGTACAGCGCCTCAAGATAAGGCTCAATAAGCTTCATGCTCTTCTGAACGGATGCGGATACGAAGCTGCAGTAGGCACAGCGTGTGGGGCAGAAGGGAATGCCTATGTAAAGGCAGATGTCGTCTTCTCCCAGAGAGTTTTTTGCCTTCAGGCTTTCACGGGCTGCGTCAAGGCAAAGCTCTGCTCTTGCCTGACTTGCATCGTAGGTCCTTATAAACTCCTTCAGTGCCTTGCCCTCGGAAAGACCCTCTTCAAGAAGCGCTGACATGAGCTTTGCCGGGCGAATTCCGGAAAGGGCGCCCCATTCCGGCTTTGCGGGAAGATACTTAAGTGCCGCCCTGTAGAAGGCGAGCTTAATTATCCGGCCTCTCAGTCTGTCGGCGTTTATTTCGTCGGTAAAAAGGGACTTCTCTGCCGATGCTCTTCCGGTATATGATTTTCCGTCAATAATTATCCTGCAAACGGAGGTTGCTCTTGCTTCGGTCTCGTTAAGCGACGAAACGGCCCCGGGGCAGGACCCCGTGAGCCGTTCCGGATAATTGGGCCGCTCTGCCGGAAAAAGCATAAGCATTATCTGCTCAAGAGCGTATTTGCAGGAGTGATTTCTTAAAATCAGCTCCATAGTGTTTTCTTATTTGTCCATCATGTGTACATTGACATGTGCAAAGCTGAGCTTGATGCCGTTCTCTGCATATGCCTTGCGTACGTTCTCGTTAAGACCGAAGTATACATCCCAGTAATCCTCGCTCTTGCACCATGCACGGCAGGTGTACTCCATGAAGTTGGGGCCGTAGCCGGAGATTGCAACGAAGGGAGCCTCATCGGAAACAACCTTGTCGGTCATTGCGATTGCCTTGTAAAGGGCAGCCTTGACATCCTCTGTTGCGCAGTCGTAGGATGCGCTGTAGGTCATGTCAACTCTGCGGAGAGTGTTTGCATTGTAGTTAACAACGGTAGAAGCGGTAACATCGCTGTTGGGGATGGAGATGATGCGGTTGTCAAGGGTGATGAGAGTGGTGTAGAAGAGGTCAATCTTCTTGATATAACCGGCATTTGCGCCGACCTCGCAGTACTGACCAACCTCAAAGGGACGGGTGAGGAGAAGGGTCAGACCGGAGAATACGTTGCCCATAATGCCCTGAACGGCAAGAGAAAGTGCCAGACCTGCGATGCTGACAACAGCAACGAGGGAAGCGGTGGGGATGCCGAGAGCGCCTGCAACGATAACAATGGCAAGTGCCCACAGTGCGATGTTGATTGCGGTACGGATGAATCCGGAAACGGTGGAATCAAGCTTTGCAGACTTTGCAAAGAGCTTGTCAACAATCTTCATGACGATTCTGATAGCAATATAGCAGATAAGGAAGATGATGATTGCGGCAAGAATTCTGGTAATGGAGTTAAGGCCCAGAGTAGAGCCAAGCTGCTCAAAGAAATCCATGTTTCTCTCCTTTGTTATAAAAATATTACGAATTTCCATATGCGTTAACTGCATATAAAGACACTATATCACAAAATATGCTGTAAATCAACACTAAATTCAACTAAATGTAGTGTTCCTCCCTCAGGAATATCTTAGCTCGTTTAGGGCATAGGCCTTTTTCTTCAGGGCAAAATAGAAGGTCATCTGGACTGCCGTTGTAATAATCCAGGAAACGGGGTAGGAAACGTAAAGGCAGAAAATGGTATTGAAATGGGGGAATACAAGGTAAATCCAGATAACTCTCAGAACGCAGATGCCCATAAGCGCGATAACCGTGGGCAGAATGGAAAATCCGTGGGCCCTTAAAATTCCGCCCATCATATTCTGCATTCCGTTCAGAATATAGAAGCTTCCCAGAACGAGAAGACGCATGGCCGCAGCCTCAATTGCCTGCGGGTCGGAGGTGTAGGCCGTGGGAAGAATATAGCGTAGAAAAACATTTCCCCAGCCGAGAACACCGCAGATAACAACCTGCATTATAATAACAAGGCGAACGGACTGTGCAACCCTGTCGTACTTCCTTGCGCCCATATTCTGACTGATTGCCGCAACGGAGGCAATGCAGATTGCATCCATTGTAATGTACACAAACTGCTCTATATTCGATGCCGCGGAGTTTCCTGCCATGGCCGCAGCGCCGAAGCTGTTTACGGTTGACTGGATTATCATGTTGGAGACAGAGAATAATGAGCCCTGAACGGCGGCGGGAACGCCGATTCTTACCATCTCGGAAAACTGTATTTTCGAAAAACGCATATGGCGAAGGTCAAGCCTGCATATTGTGTCGGAAACAACAAGACAGCGTACCGTGAGATAGCCGGAAACTATCTGGCTTGTAACGGTTGCAAGGGCAACGCCCACAACGCCCATGGAGAAGCAGATGACGAAAACGAGATTCATAATAACGTTCAGAACACCTGCGATTGCAAGAAATACAAGAGGTCTTCTGGAATCACCCACAGCTCTCAAAATAGCGGCGGAGGAGTTGTAAATTGCGATGATGGGAAGGCCTGAGAAGTAAATGCGAAGATACAGAACGGCAAGGGGGAAAACCTCCTCCGGAGTGCCCATAAGTCTGAGAAGAGGGCCGGATATGAAAAATCCGATTACGCCGAATAATACTCCGCCGTATATATTAATAAGGATGCTTGTGGATATGGTATCCTGAAGCTGACTTGCGTCCTTTCCTCCGTAAAAGCGGGAAACCATAACGTTGGAGCCCGTTGTAAGACCTATGAGAAGCGTGAGGATGAGGGTAATAAGGGGCGTGTTGGAGCCTACTGCCGCAAGGGCATTGTCTCCCGCAAATCTTCCCACGACTATAAGGTCTGCGGCATTGAAGGCAAGCTGCAGAATTCCGGAAATGATTAAGGGAACGGAGTAGGAGATGAGCTTCGGGAAAAGTGCCCCGTTTGTCATATCGGTTTCGAATTTATTTTTTTTAACGGTAATTTCAGACATATTCTTTTCTCTTTTCTATTAATAGCGGAACTACTATTATAATATATTCTGTAAAAAATACAATAGAAACAAGATGAAAAATCCGGGCTTTTATTTCGGGCAGCTATGAAATTCCGGTCGGATATTGACATATACATATAAGCTCACTATTGACGGTACAGATATGATAGTCAACGGCAGAGCCGTAAAGCTCGATTCTCCCGCCGTTATCCGTTCCGACCGTACCCTTGTTCCCGTTCGTGCCATTGCCGAAGCCTTCGGTGCCGGTGTAGACTGGAACGCAAACGGAAAGCTTGTTATAATCACCGAATAATTTATCATTCCGCTCGTGCTCTCCTGCCTTAAGGCTATCCTTTTTCCTTGACATTTTTTATATATAGGTCTAAAATGTATAAGCCAAAAGATTTGGACAAGGCAAAATATATTTTTACATAAGGAGACATACTATCATGAATCTTTTTGATCTCACCGGTAAGAATGCAATGATCGTCGGCGGCGCCGGCGGACTCGGCAAGCTTGTTGCTCAGGCTTTTGCCGAGGCAGGTGCAAACGTTTGCATTGCTTCCCGTACCGAAGAGAAGCTCAAGGCTGCCTGCGAAGAGCTCAAGGGCATTACCGGCAAGGAGTTTAAGTACTACGTAATGGACGCAGGCGTTGAGGAGCAGGTTGCTGCTGTTGCCGAGAAGGCAAACGCCGATTTCGGCCACATCGACATTCTCGTTAACTCCCAGGGCGTTAACAAGAAGTTCCCCGCTCTTGACTTCCCCATGGACATTTTCGATACCATCATGCACGATGACGTTGCTTCCATCCTCATGACCTGCAAGCACTTCGGCAAGTACATGAAGGAGAACAAGTACGGCAAGATCGTTAACGTTACCTCCGTTCGCGGCAAGATCGCAACCAAGGGCCCCGGCAATGCTGCTTACTGCGCTGCAAAGGGTGCTGTTGATATGCTCACCAAGCAGCTCGCTTCCGAGTTCGGCCCCTTCGGCATCACCGTTAACGCTTTCGGTCCCAACATCATGAAGACCCCCATGATGACCAAGGTCTTCGAGATGCGTGCTGCTGAAGCAGGCGTTACCGTTGAGAAGTACCTCGAGATGCAGGGCGCAGGTCTCCCCATGCGTCGTATGTCCGATCCCGAGGATTGCGTCGGCACTGCTCTCTTCCTTGCAGCTCCCGCTTCCGACTTCCTCACCGGCAACATCCTTTACCCCGACGGCGGTCTCACTGCTATCGGCTGATTCCGGCTTAGTTTTTTCCAAATCCCTTTCCCATGCCGGGGAAGGGATTTTTTATTTTTTTTTCTCCCTGGGGTGCTGGCGGTAGTAGGGTTCCGTATCTTTAGTAGTGATGCCGTCTGCAAAATCGA
>JAKSPP010000062.1 GCA_024404735.1 Oscillospiraceae bacterium
CCGACAATACTTGCATGGCGACGTGCCGGGAAGATAGGTCAACGCCAACACTCTTTACAAGCCCTTCTTTGAAGGGCTTGTACTTTTCTTAAACTTAATACAGTTGGTGCTTTTAACGGGGAGGGTCCACCCGTTCCCATTCCGAACACGGCAGTTAAGCTCCTTCGTGCCGACAATACTTGCGTGGCGACGCGCCGGGAAGATAGGTCAGCGCCAACATAAAAGAAAACCGTCTCTTAACAGAGGCGGTTTTTTCTATACAATTAATTATATATTACATTCTGAAGCGCATTGATTATAAGGCCTCAGTGGAGACGGCTTTAAGGGCCTTAAGAGCCTCGGCTTCTCTTCTTGTACAGGAAAACAGAATAATCTGTCTTTTTTCCGATAAGCCGGATAAAAGCTTAACTGCGTTAAAAAGTCTGTCATCATCAAAGGAAGCAAGAGCATCGTCAAGAATAATAGGGCAGGCCTTGTCATCGGGAAGCAGTGTCATGTTAAGAGCAAGCTTAATCGCAAGAGTAATCTGGTCTTTTGTTCCCTGTGAAAGAAAACCGAATGCGGTTTTGCTTTCGCCCTCTTTTCCGGCACTGGAGCTGTAGTCCTTATCCAGCAGCAGCTTATCATATTTTCCATCGGTCAGGAAATCCAGATACTGCTCGGCAAGAGCGCTGATTTTAGGAAGAAATTCTCCCGCTGTCTGTTCCGAGGCTTTAAGAAGAGCCTTTTCCGCAAGCTCTGCGGCTTCATATTCAAATTCATAGTGCTGGATAAGCTCTTCCAGCTCCTTAATCTCGGCCCTTATCTCGGATGAGCTTTTCATAAAGCCCGATTCTCCCTCGAGACGGGCTTTTTTTGTTTTCAGCTCCGCTATCTCATTCTGGCTATACAGCGCTCTTTGCGCAAGGTCAAGAGTGCCGGAATACTTTTGAAGGGCTTCGCTTTCCTCCTCACTGCGACGGGACAGAAGCTCACTGATTTCACTGTTAATATCATTCAGTCTTCTCTGAAGGGCCGCTTCCTCCTCGCTTACGGGTATTTCTCCCGAAGAAGCAGAATAGGATGCTTTCAGCATCTTATACAGGAAGATAAGTGCAAAGACAAGACTTATTACGGCAAGCTCAAAAAATATGAAGGAGTTTTTCCCCTCCGTAAGGAAGGCTGCAAACAGAAAAACTGCGGCAAGCACGGTAAGAATAATACAAAAATGCTTTCTGAGACCGGCCTTTGATTTGACCGAATTTCCGTGAGGCCTTGCCTTTTCCTTTTCAAGCTCGGAAGTAAGGCTGCTTTTTTTCTCCTTCAGCTCCGAAAGCCTTAGTTCAATTTCCTCGTTTTCACTGTTTTTCTTTAGCTGCGCAGCCATAAGGCCGATTTCTTCAAGTCTGTTTCTTTCTTCTGCGGCCTCTTCTTCGGATTTGCCGTCTATGGCGCTGAGCTGTCTGTTAAGCTCCATAAGCTGAAGCTCGGCTGCCGAGGTTTTTTCAAGCTCAAGGCGGAGAGCCTCGAGTTTTTTAAGGCCCGTGGGAATCAGACCTGTCTGATTGTATTTAAGCTTCCTGCGGAATTCACCCAGGCGCTTTTCTGCGGCAATGTATCCGTCGGAGCTGTCTTCTCCGGAGGATATCCGGCTTTCGGAAAGCTTGTCCAGCTCCGCCCCGCCTTCAATCAGCATTTTTTCGCCTACAGCCGTTACAATATCGTCGTAAACCTTTCTGTTACAGCCTGTGAGTTTTTCTCCGGCGTCTATTCCGGAAAGCTCGTTGCAGCTGACATTGGTCCCGGAGTAAACTGCGCTGAAGCTCTTAAGAGGTGTGGAATCTCCCGGGACACTCTCTCTGCTTATGGTTATTTCTCTGCCCTGCCAGACTATATCCATTTCGCCACAGGGACTTTTCCCCGAGAAGGGGCTGTAGCGCAGCTTCGGTGCTATCTCTCCGCTTCGCCCTCTTCTGGGGCTGTCGAGACCGAAGAGCATTGCTCTTATAAATGCACACCAGGTGCTTTTTCCGCTTTCGTTGGGCAGAGTGATTATATTAAGGCCCGGAGTAAAGCTGAGGGTTTCCTCATCGAGCCTGCCGAAAACGGCATTTGCCTTTTTTATTATCATAGAATTTGCCCTCCGTTAGCGGGGTTAAGCTCCCCGTTTTCAAGGGCAGCCCTGCCAAGCTTCATTGCCTCTTCAAGAAGAAGTGACTCATATGAAGAGCCTGTTGTACCTCTTAATTCTTCGATATTCTTTTCAAAATACCAGCGCAGGCTACCCTGAGGAGCATCGGGAGATGCGGAGAAAAAGTCTGTCTCATCAACGAAGCTGATTCTTCCCGCGTTTTCCTTCTCTGCTCTTAGCTTCAGTGCCGAAATATTGGGTTTATTGTGAACACTTCCCGAAAGCCTTACTCTCAGTATTTCGTTTTCTGCGGCATGGGGAAGCAGCATTATTTCGCCGTCGATGGGTACCGTAATATTTTCTTCTCTGTAAAGAGTCTCTGCGGAAGACTGAAAGCGTGCCTCGGTCAGAGGATTTCCGGGCCCGGTCAGAGTTATTATATAAAAGCCCTTGTCACCGCATTCGTCAAATCCCTTTCCCTGAGGGCAGCCCGGAAATGCGTAATATGTATTTCCGAAGCGCTGCAGACCCGAGGCGGTATGGACATGTCCAAGGGCAAGGTAATCCAGGCCGCATTCTTTAATCTGATCCGGGGAGATGGGGTTATATTTTGCCGACAGGCAGTTATCGATAACGCCGTGGAAAACACCTATGTTAAATACATCCTCCTGCCTTTCGGTTTTCAGTTTTTCGAACAGGGAGGGGGAGTAGCGGTCCGTAAAGCCTGCGCCGTAAACTCTTACGCCCTTCGAGTGCAGTGAAATGCAGGAGGGACCTTCCTTAAAAATATATACATTTTCGGGCAAGTGCAGCTTTGAATAGGGTGAATCGGATGAAAGAAAATCGTGATTTCCGGGGGAAATAAAGACAGGACAGGCGCAGATGGTGAAGGCCTCTGTAAGAACGTCCCTTGTCTCTGCGTAGCACATGTCGGAGTCAAAAAGGTCTCCGGCAATGAGGAGAAGGTCGGCCTTTTCGTCCCGGGCTGTTTCTGCGATTTTCATGAGAACCCTGCGCTGCTCTCTTCTGCGTTCAAAGCCCCCGTCCGGTTCGGATTCAAAGGCGGCGTCAAGATGAAGGTCCGCAGTATGTATTATTTTGAGGGATTTTTCATTCATGGCAGGTCCTTTCGGAGAGAAGTCTCCTCAATGGAATTAATACTATATAATATAATGTAAAGAACGGTGAAAAAATCAGGGCTTTATAAGAAGCCTTTCCTCTTCGGTGAGCTCATCAATGGACTTTGTAAAGAGAGGGTCGGACCAGTAGAAGGCATAGGCGGAAAGCTCGTAATCTCCGAACTGTTCCCTTAAAAGAGCGTAACGGGGAACATTACCGTTTGCATCGATAATCCAGTTCTCGCCCTTGTGATAATCGGTTGTAATATTTACGACGGTGTCGGGAAGGCAGCGAACAAGCTCCTCCTTCTGCTCCTTCGGTGCGGGAGTTATGCATCCGACCCAGAGACGTTCAAGCCAGGTCATTCCGTAAAGAGGAGTTATGTCCGTAATTTTGAAGCAGGTGCCGATGTTGAGATGCCTGAGATTTTTCAGATCCTTAAAGGGCTCAACGGTAGTGCACATGGTTCTGTTGCACTCAAGATATTCAAGCTTCGAAAGAGATGAGATGGGGGTCGGGTCCTCCCACACTCCGCAGGCCACTATAAGAACCTCAATATCCGGCATATTATAGAGGAAGGAGAGGTCCTTAAGCAAAGAGTGTCCGATATCAAGCCATACAACATCCGTACAGTAATAAAGACCGGCGCTGTTTGAATCGTCAAGGCCGTTTTCACTGGAGGCCAGAATACGTTTAACATCGGTTCTGCAGGTGTACATATTGTTTTTTCCGAAGAATACTCTCCAGACAACCTTAACCTCCGGATAAGCGTCACGAAGCTCGGCCATATCCTCATCGGAAATGCCGCAGGAATCCATATCCAGGAAGGTCAGTCTGCTCATAAAAGGAAGAACCGTTTTAAGTGCTTCGGCATTATCCTCTATTTTTCTGTGAGAAAGAATCATCTCCTCGTCGAGGCTTGTAAAGTCCTTTCCGTACAGGGAAAAACGGAAATTAAGCTCTGCATCGGGGCAGGCGCTGTGTAAAAGAGAAATGTCATCCCAGCTTAAGGGAGAATTCTGGCTTTTCGTTCCCAGATTGATTTCACCTGCAAAGGCGGCTTCCTTAAGAGCCTTTGCATAGGCTTCCGCATCCTCATGAGAAATACCGCTGAGGTCAAGATATGTGACATCATCCGAAAGTACGGTTCCGTCGGGAAGTACGGGCTCGGGCTCGGGAGTGGGCTCGGGAGTAGGCTCCGGAGTGGGCTCCGGTGTGGGAGATGGCAAATCCGAAGGGGCCTCTTCGCTTCCGTCCCCGGAGGAAGCCTCGGGAGTAATGACAGCGGGGGTAAGGGCGGTATCCTCGGGGGTTAAGGCCGAATCGCTGCCTCCGCAGCCTGAAAATATGACAGAAATAAATAAAGTCAGTAAAAGCATAACGGGAATTATAGCTTTTTTGAGCGGTGAAATCATTTAATGCCTCACATATATATAATATATAGTATACAAGTTTCATGCCCAAAAATTATACAGTACATTTGAAAATCAGTCAATAGTGTAAAAACTAAGCCCCAACCACAAGATATAGTAGTTTTTCATTGCAAATCCGGGCAAAAAAATCCTTCGGCATTATCGACAAACTTGGTTTGAAAAATTTTTATAAAATCACAAAATTTTGCTTGACAAATGAGCCGAGTTTTGTTATTCTATCGGAGCGCGTGAGTCCGGAAAGGGCCCGTGCTATGCGATGAAGCGGGAGATTGCTCCGAAAAGGAGGTAACTTCCGTGGAGTATGTCCGGCACTGCCAGATATGGTGGTGCGCAATCGGGCGGCTGAGATTTCCCGTAGACCTGCCACAAGCTTGCGTATATCGCATGGGCTGGAAAGGGGATAACCGGCCATAAGGAGAAGATATGCTGACTTCTCTCTGAATTAGCCGGTTACTTTTTTGCGCAAGGTCTGATACGCACGGCAAGTTGTATTGGAAATTTCATCCGTACGAGACAATAATCGGCAGGTACCCAATGACCACCGAATCCCGTACGAAATTTTGGAGGAAAAACAAAAAATGGCAACAGCAAAGAAGCAGATCCGTATCCGTCTCAAGGCTTACGACCACCAGCTTATTGACGCAGCAGCAGAGAAGATCGTCGAGACCGCAAAGCGCACCGATGCCAAGGTCTCCGGCCCCATCCCTCTCCCCACTCAGACCGAAATCATCACTATCCTTCGTGCTACTCATAAGTACAAGGACAGCCGTGAGCAGTTTGAGCGCCGCACTCACAAGCGTCTTATCGACATCATCAACCCCACCCAGAAGACCGTCGAGGCTCTTATGAGCTTAGAGCTTCCCGCAGGCGTTGAGATCGAGATCAAGCTGTAAGGTCAACAGGCGTTAATCCCCGCAGGCTTTCGGAAGAGGGCGAGCCGAAGGTTAATAAGCCCAGAAGTTTATAAACAGTAAACGACCCGTTTCCCGCAAATATTAGAGCGGGAAGGGTTAAGTTGCCGGCCTCCGGCCTCCGCTTAAAGAGCGCTGAGCCATGCAAGGCAACCAATAACCTTAAGGAGGAAATATCCAACATGAAAAAAGCCATCATCGGCAAGAAGATCGGTATGACCCAGATCTTCGATGAGGCAGGCAAGGTCGTTCCCGTAACTGTCATCGAGGCAGGCCCCTGTGTCGTTGTCCAGAAGAAGACAGTTGAGAAGGAAGGCTACGCTGCTGTTCAGCTCGGCTACGAAGATGCCGGCCGCAACATGACCAAGCCCGAGAAGGGCCACTTCGAGGCTGCAGGCGTCGAAGCAAAGAAGCACCTCAAGGAGTTCCGTCTCGAGAATTGTGACGAGCTCAAGGTCGGTGACATCCTGAAGGCCGATACCTTCAAAGAGGGTGACCACATCGACATCACCGGAACCAGCAAGGGCCACGGCTACCAGGGCGCTGTCAAGCGCTGCGGCGCAGGTCGTACCCCCACCACCCACGGCGGCGGTCCTGTTCACCGTCACGCAGGTTCTATGGGTTCCACCTCTACTCCTGCCCGTATCTTTAAGGGCCACATCGGCGCCGGACAGATGGGCGTTGAGACCGTAACCGTACAGAATCTTGATGTTGTCAAGGTTGATCCCGAGCTCAACATGATCGTTGTTCGCGGCGCTGTACCCGGTCCCAAGGGCGGAATCGTCTACATCAAGAATACCGTCAAGACCATCTTCGAGAAGAAGGGCGAGACCGGCATTTCCAACAATCCTCAGAAGGCTTCTGCTCGTGTCAACCCCCAGAAGGCTTCCGCACGAAACAAGTAAGGAAAGGAGAGTATCATAAATGTCTAAAGCAAAGCTTTTCAACATGGCCGGTGAGCAGATCGGCGAATACGAGCTCTCCGACGCTATTTTCGGCATTGAGCCCAACAAGTCCGTTCTTCATGACGCCGTCAAGAACTATCTTGCAAATCAGCGTCAGGGAACACAGTCCGCTCTCACCAAGGGTGAGGTTGACTACACCACCGCCAAGCCCTGGCGTCAGAAGGGCACAGGCCGCGCCCGTGCAGGTTACAAGGGATCTCCCGTATGGTACCACGGCGGCGTAGCTTTTGCTCCCAAGCCCCGCGACTACAGCTACAACCTCAACAAGAAGGTTAAGAAGCTTGCAGTTAAGTCCGCTCTGTCCTCCAAGGCAGGCGCAGATGAGATCGTTGTAGTAGACGGCCTTAAGCTTGACGCTATCAAGACCAAGCCCTTCAAGTCCTTCCTTACCAAGGTCGGCGCAACCGGCAAGGCTCTTGTTATCACTGCTGAGCACGACGAGATCGTTATCAAGTCCGCTCGCAACATCCCCGGCGTAAAGACCACTATGGCTTCCCTCATCAACCCCTACATGCTCCTCGACAACAAGCTCATCGTAGTTGACAAGGCTGCTGTTGAGAAAATCCAGGAGGTGTTCGCATGAGAACAGCTTACGATATCATCATCCGTCCTATCATTACCGAGCAGTCCATGGAAGATATGGACATCAAGAAGTATGTCTTCGAGGTAGCCAAGGACGCAACCAAGGTCGAGATCGCTTCCGCAATCGAGGAGATCTTCGATGTTCGTGTTATCAAGGTTAACACACTCAACGTAAACGGTAAGGAAAAGCGCACCGGCGCTTACCCCAAGGGATTCACCAGATCCTGGAAGAAGGCCGTTGTTAAGCTCAGCGAAGATTCCAAGAATATCGAAATCTTCGAGAACATGGCATAAGGGAGGAAGTAAGAAATGTCTATCAAAGTTTTCAGACCTACAACTCCCGCAAGACGTCAGATGACTGTTTCCGGTTTCGACGGTGTCGATAAGCACGCCGCACCCGAGAAGAGCCTCCTCGAGGTTCTCAAGAAGCATTCCGGACGCAACAGCTACGGCAAGATCACCGTTCGTCATAAGGGCGGCGGAAACCGTCAGAAGTATCGTGTCATCGACTTCAAGCGCGATAAGACCGGCGTTCCCGCAGAGGTTCTCCGTCTTGAGTATGACCCCAACCGTTCCGCATTCATCGCTCTTCTCCAGTATGAGGATGGCGAGAAGCGTTACATCCTTGCTCCTGCCGGCCTTAAGGCAGGCGATAAGGTAGTTTCCGGTCCCGATGCAGATATCATCACCGGCAACGCTCTTCCCCTTGCAAACATTCCCACCGGTACTGTTGTACACAACATCGAGCTCTACCCCGGCAGAGGCGCTCAGCTGGTTCGTTCCGCAGGCGTTGCCGCTCAGCTCATGGCTAAGGAGAACGGAATGGCAACTCTTCGCCTTCCCTCCGGTGAGTACCGCAAGGTTCGTATGAACTGCATGGCCACTATCGGTCAGGTTGGTAATGTTGATCACGCTAACGTCCACATTGGTAAGGCCGGCCGTAAACGTCACATGGGCGTTCGTCCCACTGTCCGCGGCTCTGTCATGAACCCCAATGATCACCCCCACGGCGGTGGTGAAGGTAAGTCTCCTGTCGGCCGTCCCGGCCCTGTTACCCCCTGGGGTAAGCCGGCTCTCGGTTACAAGACCCGCAAGAAAAAGAACCGTACTGACAAATTCATAGTCAGACGCAGAAACGCGAAGTAAGGAGGGGAAAATAAATGAGCAGAAGCATTAAAAAGGGTCCTTTCGTAGCACCCGAACTCTACAAGAGAGTTGAAGAACTCAACAAGGCCG
Organism: Oscillospiraceae bacterium; assembly: GCA_024404735.1. Lineage (GTDB taxonomy): Bacteria > Bacillota > Clostridia > Oscillospirales > Oscillospiraceae > JAKSPP01. The sequence continues at coordinate 8,357 of JAKSPP010000062.1, forward strand.
GCGAGAAGAAAGTTCTCAAGACCTGGAGCCGTTCTTCCA